>JBQGCI010000197.1:0-1883 GCA_052038405.1 Acinetobacter pittii | reverse complement strand
CCTTTTTATCTACTTTACCGTTACTCGTAAGAGGAATTGATTCCAGTTCAACAAAGAAATCCGGAATCATGTAAGCGGGTAATAGCTGTGCCAGCCTCTCGCGAATAATGGTCTTACCGAGTTCTTTCTGGTTCCGGGAATAATAAGCAACCAGGTATTTACCCGAGCTTCTCTGTTTGGCAAGTACAACGGCCTGCGTTACGCCGGCTATCTCCTGCATCCGGCTTTCTATTTCACCCATCTCTATGCGATATCCTCTTATTTTTACCTGGTTATCGCTCCGCCCTATATATTCCAGGTTACCATCAGGCAGCATCCTGGCCAGGTCACCAGAACGGTAAAGACGCTGACCGCTCCTGTGAGGATGGATAATAAATTTTTCAGCCGTCAGTTCAGGGCGGTTCAGATAGCCTCTTGCCACCCCTTCGCCCCCTACACATAATTCCCCAACAGTGTTTTCAGGGACCAATTGCAACTGTTCATCTAAAATAATAACTGATAAAGTTGGTATCGGAACACCGATATTACTGACGTTGGAAGCAATATCTTTTTCTGTTATTTTTTTGTACGTAACATGTACCGTTGTCTCGGTAATTCCGTACATATTGATCAACGCGCACCAGGTGTAAACTTCGCTCCATTTTTTTAAAAGGTACGGATATAACGCTTCTCCCCCGAAAATAACATACCGTAACGTTTTGATTGGCGCTCTTTCCAAAACAACCTCCTGTAAGGCATTAAAGGCCGAAGGAGTTTGATTTAAAATAGTTACGCCCTGCTCCTGCATTAATTCATAAAAACGGCCGCCGTCTTTGGCAATATCTTTACTAACAATTACCAGTTTGCCCCCAAATAATAATGCGCCATACATTTCCCAGACTGAAAAGTCAAAATTGAATGCATGAAACATGGTCCAAACGTCTCTTTCTGTAAATTGAAAAAGAGGTTGATCGTTGAAAAACAAGCGGACTACATTTCTATGTTCTATCAACACGCCCTTGGGATTTCCGCTGCTGCCCGATGTATAGATCACATAAAGCAAATTACCCGGAATAACGGGTAAACCGGGATTGGTACTTACCAACTGATTCAGCTCATCTCCGATCAGGTCCAAATAAACAGTAGCCGTACTTCCAAACCCTTCAACCAAATAGCTCAGGCCGGAAGTACTGATTATTAACGACGATCGGGTATCTTTCAATATGTATCCGATGCGTTCGCGTGGTGTGGCAGGGTCTATCGGTACATAAGCTGCACCGGCTTTCATGATGGCCAACATCCCTACAATCATCTCTATACCACGCTCCATACAAATACCAACCAGGTCTTCTCTTTTTACATGCCTCGACAGTAAATAACCAGCCAGTTGATTCACCCTGGCATTAAGCGCTTCATAAGTCAACTCAATACCGTTAAAGGTAACGGCCGTATTGAACGGTGCTTTCAGAACCTGTTCTTCGAACAAGTCTATTATAGTTTTATCGGGAAAACCTGCTTCACTAGGGTCATCGGCTTTTAATTCATAGTTTTGACTCATTGCTACCCCTCTCATTTAATAATTAAATCCGGCGCTGCTTATCCGAACAGTATATCTATAGAATCTCCTATAATGTCTGGCCTCCCTGCATATCCGGGCCTTTAAAAGATTTACGCGCTATCCTTCACAATTACTTTTACACGCCCGGGTAAAACGATAATTCACTACAAACAACTTGAAGGCTTTATTATAGGATAGATGTTATTTCAAAGATATAAATTTTACCGGAATATCTGAATCAGCAGCCGGGGGAACCTGAAGACCTAAACCTTTGTACAACTTCCTGATTGCAAGAGCCTGGCTGTGCCTTTCACCGTCATACCATTGGATCTTATCAACATCCGCC
>JBQGCI010000196.1:0-3088 GCA_052038405.1 Acinetobacter pittii | reverse complement strand
GGCTTTTTTTGCCCGCTCATTAGCCAGTTTCTTAATGCCGGCCAAATCTTTCCTTTCGCGCTCACTTTGCTCGATACGTTTTTTTAACGCATCTGCAACTGCGGGGTTTTTATGCAGGTAGTTATCCAGTTCCCTAGATAAAAAATCGCCCACAAACTGGCGCATGCTCGGGCCATTGATGTCTACATTTTGTGATCCCAGCTTGGTTTTGGTCTGGCTCTCAAACACCGGTTCTACCACGCGCACACTGATAGCCGCCACGATGCCGGTTCTGATATCAGAAGTTTCATAATCTTTTTTGTAAAAATCCCGGATCGTTTTTACAAAACCCTCTCTGAAGGCCTGCTGGTGCGTGCCGCCCTGGGTCGTATGCTGGCCGTTCACAAAGCTGTACAGTTCTTCACCGTATTCATTGCCATGCGTAATAGACAATTCAATATCGTCCCCCTTCAGGTGAATAATAGGATATCTGATTTCATCAGGATTGGTTTTACGTTCCAACAAATCCAGTAATCCGTTACGGCTGATATAGGTTTTACCATTAAATATTATTTTCAAACCCGCATTGAGGAAACAATAATTCCACAACAGGTTTTCCAGGTACTCCGGATGGAATTTAAAGTTTTTAAATATGGTATCATCCGGTATGAAGGTTACCATAGTTCCGTTTGCTCCCGTAGTGCCGCTTTCTTTATGTTCCTTCACCAGAACACCTCTTTCAAACTCAGCCACCATTTCCTTCTGCTCCCGGATAGAAGTCAATTTAAAATAAGTACTCAATGCATTAACAGCCTTGGTACCCACCCCGTTCAGGCCCACGGATTTCTGGAAAGCACGGCTATCGTATTTGGCACCGGTATTAATTTTACTAACTACATCTACCACCTTACCGAGAGGGATACCCCTTCCGTAGTCGCGTACGGTCACTGTCTTTCCCTCAATTTTCAGCTCAATGGTTTTACCATGTCCCATTGTATACTCGTCAATACAGTTGTCCATTACCTCTTTCACCAGTACATAAATACCGTCATCAGGACTGCCGCCATCGCCCAGTTTACCAATATACATACCCGGGCGCAACCGTATATGTTCCTTCCAGTCAAGGCTTTTTATACTGTCCTCGTCATAATCAGAGCCCGGTGTACTAACTTTTTCCTTCGCCATTTAACATCTCCTTTTTTAAACTATTTTTAATGGGTACGTGCCCCTGTCTCCGCTACACTCCAACAGGGCCGCGCTATTCGCTGCAAGTCCGCTACCGGCCCGCGCACCCGTTCTCAGCGGGCCTTCCGCTACTATCCCTGCCCGTTGCAACCCGTGAAACAGTTACACTTAGTGTTCATTATTGCCAACCAGCCATTTAGAGTTTAAAGTGCCCTAAAGTTCCGGAGCATGAACGCAGTGAAACACGCAAATATAATAAAACTGAAATCCCGTAGAGCCCCGACTTTTATACACAGGGTGTGAAGAAAACAGATCCGTTTATCCCAGGTCGAGATAATAAACCAGCGGGCCGCTTAAAAAAAATGATTTAACCTTAAAAATCCGTTGTACTGCTGCTATATTGTTACCTGATCGCAGAACCGAATTACCATATTTTATTTCCATTGCTGAGCCATTACAATCCCCTGAGGCCCGCTCCACGGATGTCAATTGGTGTAGCAGGCCGGTAATATCGACCGACCACCCGGCGGGAATTTCAAATTGCCAGGTACCATTTTTATCCCACACTCCAGCGATCTTACTCCTGAATGCCGTGGTAAGCTTCGACTTTTTCAATGGCACCATTTCCGCCGAACCGGCTATTTCCCAATTTTCTGCTGCAATGCTATCCTTTACTCCTTTGATTGTAAGAATTACTACTGCAGGCTCTTTTGATAAGGTCCGGATGATATACATATGCCGAAAGGAGCATCCGTAAAACAATAAAACAAGGAACGCCAGTACCAAACAGGTAGATTTTCTCATAAGGGTGTTTTTTTATTAATACACTCACTTTACAAAAGTAACCTGGCATCAAACCACTATTATTGGTTTTTAGTTAACTTCCGTCCAGAAAAAGCAATTCGCATGTATACCACCCGATTTATCAGATTAAGATACCTGGTACCGAATACTGTTTACACCATTTTTATACCTATGGTGTCCAGCCTGCTGGTATATGTATTGTATGTGGTATTGGGTTATCATAATATAGCGATACCCCTGCTGCCCGTCACCTTAATAGGAACTGCGGTTTCTTTTTATGTAGGTTTTAAAAATAACTCGTCTTACGACCGTATGTGGGAAGCACGCCGCATCTGGGGCGGCATTACCAACTCCAGCAGGATGTGGGGAACTATGGTATTACAATTGATTAACGATAAAGAAATCAGTACAAAGCTAATACGCCGGCATATTGCCTGGTGCAATATGCTAAGGCTGCAGCTGAGGAGAAATAAAGTATGGTCCGAGACCTATTATCAGCGCTATACGTCTCCGCTTCAAAGAAATGACGATGATACTTTTGAACATAAAGCTGATCGCATACTCAATAAATATCTTACAGCAAAAGACTACGCCCGGGTAAAGAAGAAAGGAAATATTGCCAGCTATTTACTGAATATACAAAACGCCGATTTAAAAGCACTGAAAACAAATGGCATTATCGATGCCATGGAATACACGACCATGTGCAATATCATCCAGGAGCTCTACAATAACCAGGGAGGGTGCGAGCGTATTAAAAACTATCCGTTTCCCAGGCAATACGCAGTATTTAGCCGGTTATTCGTGGATGTATTTATGTTCATTCTTCCCTTCGGACTCATTTCCCAAATTGTTGAACTGACCCCAACAGTACCCTGGCTGATCTTCCCTGTTTGCCTGGTAGTAGCATGGATCTTCAATTCGATGGAACAGGTAGGCGATTTCAGTGAGAATCCTTTTGAAAATGCAGTAACGGATATTCCTATGTCGGCCATGTGCCGCAGTATAGCAGTTGATCTTCAGGAAATGATGGATGAGCAGGAAATACAGGAGCGGTTAAAACCCGTTAACGGCATCCTGATGTGATAATAAATTGCTTACGATCAATTCGTGCAAAATA
>JBQGCI010000195.1:0-2657 GCA_052038405.1 Acinetobacter pittii | reverse complement strand
GGGCCGGTTATTTAAGTCGCCTGGATGATGAAGATACAGAGGGCTTCGAAGCACAAGTCCGACGCATGCGTCTTCGCTTCGAAGGTTTCCTGATCTCCCCTAAACTGGAGTATAAATTACAGCTGGGTTTTGCCAACAGGGATATGGACCTGGAAAGTGGTGCGCCTCAGATTGTACGCGACGCTGTATTCTATTATAAACCCGGCAACGCCTGGTCTTTTGGCTTTGGGCAAACCAAATTACCCGGAAACAGGGAGAGGGTTAATTCCTCAGGAGAATTGCAGATGCCCGACCGTTCTATTGCCAATAACCGGTTCACGGTGGATCGTGATTTCGGGCTGTTTGTTGACAAAGACTTTGAAGTTAAAAACCATGTCGTACAACTGAGAACAGCGGTATCGTCTGGTGATGGTCGTGGTCAGTTAGCTACTGTTCACGGACTGGCCTACACCGGTCGCGTGGAATACATGCCTTTCGGACATTTTAAAAACAAGGGCGACTATTTTGAAGGTGACCTTGACTTTGAGGAAACACCAAAAGTATCTTTTGGCTTTACGTACACCAAAAACTTTAAGACTAACCGTACGGGCGGTCAACTCGGCAAACCCATGTTCAGCGCCTATAATGAAGATGAGGAATTACTGGCAAATATTCGCACGATTATGGCTGATGCCGTTTTTAAATACCAGGGATGGGCATTTTTAGGTGAGTATTATGATCGTAAGGTGGATGGGTTTTCTGTAGCCGATTTCAACGCCCGCCCCGATGACCAACTTACCTTCCTCAAAATGCCGGCCGGGGTAGCCGTTAACCTCCAAGGCAGTAAATTGTTTACGAAAAAAGACGAGATTACGCTGCGGTACACAACCGTAACACCACATCAGGCATTAAAAAATTACCAATATCAATTGATCACCAAGGCTATAGGCTATTCTCATTACTTTAATAAACATAAATTTAAAATACAGGGATATATTGGCTTAGACGACCGGCTGGGTGAATCGGAGGAATTAGACGATGCATTTGAGAACCGTTTAAATGCCATGGTACAGGTAGAGATCGGGATTTAGAGGATTTTTTACTGCTATCAAACTTTTTGCGTGCTATAATTGTTTTGTAAACCATGAAATTAGATATTCTCGCCATAGGCGTTCACCCGGATGATGTTGAACTGGGTTGCGCGGGTACGCTACTGAAAGAAATCCAGCGAGGGAAAAAAGCGGGTATTATTGATCTTACCCAGGGAGAACTGGGTACCCGGGGAACCATTGAAACCCGCTATGCTGAGGCAGCTGAAGCCGCCAAAGTGCTGGGTGTTTCAATGAGAAAAAACCTGAAAATGCGGGATGGCTTTTTCAAAAATGACGAAGATCATCAATTATTGCTGATTAAAACTATAAGGCAATATCGCCCGGATATTATTTTAGGTAATGTATTAACCGACCGACATCCTGATCATGGCAGAGCAGGCAACCTGATCAGTGACGCCTGTTTTCTTTCAGGGCTTGCTAAAATAGAAACCCTTGATGACAAAGGAGTTCAGCAGGAGAAATGGCGCCCCCGCTATTTTTTACAGTACATGCAGGACTGGTATCACGAGCCGGATCTTCTGATCGACGTGAGCGACGTGGTGGAGACTAAAATGAAATCGATCGACGCGTATGTTACTCAGTTTCATACCGGTGGGCGTGAAGCAGGCGGACCACAAACCTACATATCCACCCCGGATTTTAAAGAAAGCCTGTTAGCCCGAATGCGAATGATGGGAAAACGGATTGGCGTTAAGTACGCCGAAGCCTTCATTACCCAAAAACATATTGGATTGAGCAACCTGGAAGGTCTCATCTTAAAGGAAACCTGATTGTTGTCAGTTTTGCATTTTTTTACCTTATTGACGGCATAAAAATAATTATCTTTGATGCCTTAAACAATTCAGAAATTATTATTTGATGTCAGTACCTAAGTTTGCTACGCCTCCTCCGCCCTCTTTTCATACGGTTTTAAAAACGCGTATCAACGACTACTTTAAACAGCAGGGAAAGCCCAGTACCGGTAATTTCAGGCTGTATTCAAAAGCTATATTTCTGGTGGTCGGCTTTTTGGCATTATATGTACATGTTGTATTTTTTACCCCATCTGCAGGGTGGGCAATTTTTGAGTGCTTACTTTTAAGCCTTTTTACCTCAGCGATTGGTTTTAATATTATGCATGATGGGGCTCATGGTAGCTTCAGCAGTAAACCCTGGGTAAATATGGTGGCAGCCTCTTCGTTAAACTTCCTGGGTGCGAATACGTTTATGTGGAAAATGAAGCACAATGTGATTCATCATGCATACACGAATATTGATGGGATCGGTGATGACCTGGATGCCAAGCCATTCCTCCGGCTATGCGAAACACAAAAACATTATAAATTTCACAAATATCAACACCTTTATTTTTGGTTTGCCTATTCGCTGCTTTACCTGTTCTGGATATTTGTTTCTGATTACAAAAAGTATTTCAGAAAAAAAGTAGGGGATATTCCATTGAAAAAAATGACGGCAAACGACCATCTCACTTTCTGGGGCTTTAAGCTGCTGCATATCTGCCTGTTTGTGGTTATCCCTATTGCGATGGTGGGTGTTGGCCCGTGGGCAATCGGATTTGTAAGTTAC
>JBQGCI010000194.1:0-9849 GCA_052038405.1 Acinetobacter pittii | reverse complement strand
GCAGTTTTGATACGATTACTTCCACGGGGCCGCGCGATGCGGGTTGCAGGCTTTTTGCCGCTGGTTGATCAGTACCGGTCCCGATATTACCATCTCCATCAACAAAGAATCCTTTCTTTTGCGAGAAGCCGATGCCTAAAGGGAATTTATCTTTAATGTCATCGGGTAACAGGTCGAAAGGAAAGCCGCTAAGGTCGCCTTTGCTAAATTCATAATGTATATTGAGAATACCCTTTACCAGGATATCGTCTGGCGTTACCATCAATCCCAGCTTGGCGGTTCCAAAAGCAAACCTGATGGCCGGTTTATCGAGCAGGGCGATCATTTTGGGCTTTTCTGCATTATAGGCATAGCTGATCATGAACTTATTATTGCCACCCCATTTTGCTTCGGGTTGATTGCCTATGCGGAAAAGACCGTCACCTGATATCTCATATTCAACCGTATGCTTTTTTTCTTCGAAATCAAAACTGCGTTTGCTGGTTCCCGATAGTTCGGTTACGAAAGCGACTCCACCCTGATCCCGGGGTGCGAATACCATGGTGTTATACACTTTCATAGGCACATCGGCCGAGGGTTTTACTTCTACGGCATAGGTGAATGTGCGGTTGGCAATGGCATCTGCTATGGGAGTGGCCGAAGAACTAACGCCTTCAAAGCCATAGTTCGAACTGATCACGAGGTCGTGTACACCTTTGGATCTCAGGAAATGGTCGAGGTAATATAAGCCTCCTGCTATCAGAAGGAAAAGGGAATCGGATACCGCTGTAGCGCCTTCTGTATTGTCGAGGCCCTTGCCCAGCTTTTCAAAAAATCCGCCAATATAGTCTTTGATAAAATTGGCAGAGCCACCGGCAGCTACTGCATTTTTATCAAGTGTATTTAATAGTTCCAGCACTGCATGAAATCCGGGTTGCCGGCGCCTGATATAATCGAGGGTAAGCAAGTTAAGTAGCGCTGTTACTATTTCGCCGGCTGTTCGTTCCTCCTCGCCATTGCTGCCGGCTATTGCGGCGTTGATGATGCCTTCAATACCCATCATAATGGAGGTGAGATCTGCAATCGCACCAGCCAGTTTAAAAGGATCCACCTCGTCATCGGCCTTGTTGATATAGGCTTCCAGTCCGCCGGTTGCCGGGGCGCCGGCGCTGTTGCCGGCGCTATTCAATCCCAGGGTTCCCAATAATTCTGTACGTGCCTGATCGTCGCTGAACATATTGACCGCAGGCTTAATGATCTCGTAAAAGGTTTTCAGTATCTTCTGAAAAAAATCTTCGCTTTTTTGATCAGGCATACCTTATGTTTTGATAGTGAGTGATAGAATTAAGGAAGCACCGGGCGACTGGTTTCCCCGGATGGGGTGGTTAATGCCACTTCATATAACATATTGGCGCCCTTTAACTCGTGCTTTATTTTCCAGTTGCTGCCATCTGCGGTAAAGCTTACCAGGCCTATATTCGAGCCCCAGCCTATGCGCCGGCTTTTACCTTCTTTAAACATTTTCTGGTGTCTTTGTACTACCTGAAAATAACCGTCTTTTGTAGCGGTCGCATTGGCTGGGTTGATCTCCGCAGTTACAGGGTCGCCTTCGATGGGGCGCTCGTCTTTTAATACTTTAAGCCTCCATCTCCAGCCAGGATCAGGACTGAGGGTGGCACCCGGCGTCCAACCTTCTATGGGTATGGTTCCGATGCCCCCCATGGCAGTGTAAAGGCGTTGGCGGTTGCGGGCGGTAATATTGCCGTTTTTAGTAATTGTTTTTTCTTTCCATCCCAGCTTGGAAATACTTTCACCTACATTGGTGAAAATGCGTTGTATCATGGCGCTTTTAAAGATAGATACATTTGCCATCCATTCATTTTTTAAAGAACTGGAAGTAAGCTGAACAATGCGGCTGGTAGGTGTGGTGGCGCTTTCTTTCCAGTAATCCATCACCAATGTGGCGCCATAGTGTACGTCGCCCGACAAAAGAATTACTTTTTTATAATCGTTAAGCTTTGCTAAAAGACGTTCGAAGCTTTCAGTATTGAAGCCCCAGGCTTCATAATCAAAACCGAGATGTCCCCCTATGATACCGGGGTTATTATCATCGTGCTCTTTTAACGAAATAACAGCAGTAGCAGCAGGTTGTATTAATTCTTCAAAATTAGGAAAACCTAATACCGGGCACGGAGATACAACCAGTACAAATGCAGGATTATCCCTAAGCGTTCCGGGAGTTTGGGAGGCCAGGCTGGTTTCAGAGATCAATTCGGGTACGCTGTTCAGACTGTCGTAAGCGCGTTGTGTTCTTGTGTCCAGCACCAGGGCGTCTACAGTTCCCAGTTTTACCTGGTAATGCCAGTTGATAGTGGTGGCATTGCCACTCATGCCTAACAGGTTCTCCAGCTTATCCGTAACATCGGTTCTGATGGCGCTTACCTGTGTATTGTTCGCCAGGCGATAGCAGAACTCACTGGTGTACATCAGAAATTTTGCTTTTTTATTGCCGGCGTTTTCTACTTCGCTGAAGGTGAGACTGCCGGCCTGCTGGTAGTCCCCGGGTACATTACCCCAGTCCTGAAAAACACTGTAAGCCATCATTGCATTGCGAATGATATCTCTGCCAAAGGGTTTTGACAATACCTGGTTATTCCATCTTTGGGTAATGAACCAATCATCCGTTACTTCATGGTCGTCCATGATCATATATACTGGTACGTTAGCCAGTACACGGCTTACAGCGGGTAACTTGCTCATAAAAGCAGCTATGTTAATCACCTCGTCAAAAAGGTCTGCCTTTGTTTCGTTGAGCCATTTTTTATATTTCCCGTCATTGTTATCCCTGAACTGCGCTTTGGTTACAGTTTTGTCGCTGAAAATATAAGCGTCGGTGTTCCTGATATTCTGGTTGTCTCTTATCAGGTTCACCAGGTTGGTATCTGCCGTTACATCGGTACTGTCTACAAATTGGGTAATGACCTCGTTGACTTTAGTTTTGAGGTCTGCGGAGCTGGCTCCTGACACTTTTTTGATCTCGTCGTGGAAGTCTTTGTTCCAGCTCCTGATATTCCAGTAGTATAAATAAGTGGCACAAAACTCCTCAAAAGTGAGCAGGTGATTCGCGGCAGCTGAGCTGGTAAAGCCAGCATATTTGTTAACCAGGCGTTGCCTGAAAGTAGGAGGGTAAGCGGTGATGTCAGCTTCAAAGTCGTTTTCCACGTTATCGTCGCCTTTGATCTTCATTTTCTCCGTAGCGCTTGCCGACATGATGCCTACGCCGTCCAGGCTGCACATATGCCTTAACAGCATGGACGGTACTTCATCCGCATAAATCTGGTCGCCGGTCAGGAACAGGGCATGGGGACGTTTAGGTGCATTTTTCCAATTATCATCCTTTTTAATTTGTTCGTCGAGCAGTGCCAGGGCATCCTGGCCATAGCCGTGCATTTTACGGCAGGATCCGTGTACAATATTCAGTTTATCCGGTGTTCCCCCTGGCGGCGCAAAAGAAGGCAGCGTGTCGGCCTCATAGCCTAAGGCCAGTTGCTTGCGTCCTCCTTCCGTATCACCGTCTTTTAAAAATTTGTCAGATAATAGGTCGGCGTCTTGCGGATTGTCAGGGTTGTTGAATACAATATTATAGCTATATACTTTGGTTGCATCGAAACCCGGGGATGCCAGCTCGGCTGTAACTACAGCAATATGTAAATTATTGCCGAATGGTAAAGTATGTGAGTCTCCTGTAGTTAACGGGCTGGCATTGGTGTTAAACAAATTGCTGCTGCCACTATGCTTAATGCCGGCACCTTCCCATATTTTTAATGTAACGTGCTGGTTTTCTTTGAAAGCTACCCAAACCGAAACCTTGTTGGTTTCCAGTCGCCTGATAATAGGGCCGCAAATAATTTTCTGATGGGCCATGGTGTTATAGGGTTGTTTTGAGGATGATTGGTGTTGATGTTGTAACACTGCCCGATAATTATTAACTGGCAGCGCTATGGAGCCGGTATCCTAAGGTATATGCCGGTATTGTCAGGTTAATAAATCGGTTTCCACACAAGGTTGACAGCCACCGGGTAAAAGTACAATTAATAGTTCCCTGAAAGTGTCGAAAGGTTTTTTGAGGCATCCCTATTTTAGGCGATGTTTTAAAAATTTACTGATTTTATGGAAGGAACCAGCCGCAAAATAATCTTTCGCAATAAATACCTATCTTGTCATCTCACTAAAACAATACTATGTCTGCGGAAAAGTTTAAACAGTCCTTAAGCCTTTTTGATGGCACCATGATCGTTGCCGGATCCATGATTGGTTCAGGTATTTTTATAGTAAGTGCAGATATGACCCGTAGCGTAGGAAGTGCGGGTTGGTTAATTGCTTTATGGGTTATAACAGGGCTAATGACGGTTTTTGCAGCGATAACCTATGGAGAGCTTTCCTCCATGTTCCCCAAAGCCGGCGGGCAATATGTCTATTTAAAAGAGGCGTATAATCCCTTCACCGGATTTTTATATGGATGGAGTTTTTTCTCTGTGATACAAACCGGTACCATTGCCGCTGTAGGCGTGGCTTTCAGCAAGTTTGCAGGGTATTTTATACCCGCACTTACCCTGGCCGATGAAAACATCATCTTTCAGGCGGGCTGGTTCAAACTATATCCGGCCCAGCTGGTATCTATCGCATTGATCATCTTTTTAACTTATGTTAATACGCGTGGCGTCAAAGAGGGTAAGATCATACAGTCGGTATTTACGGTGGTAAAACTGTTCTCCTTGTTTGGTTTAATGTTGTTTGGCTTCTTATTGGCTGCCAAAGCCGATATCTGGAATAATAACTGGGCCAGCGCTTTTGATTTTAAATTTACCGAAGCCGTTAAAGATGAGGCCGGCAACCAGGTAGGGTGGTCATTGTTTAAAGAGCCTTCTTCCCTATTCCTGGCTATCGGATTGGTCAGCTCGGCGATGGTAGGGTCTGTATTCAGCAGTGTAGCCTGGGAGAATGTAACTTTCATTGCCGGTGAGATCAAAAATCCTAAAAAGAATGTGGGCTTAAGTCTCTTTCTCGGTACGCTTATCGTGATTATTATTTATGTGTTAACCAATATAATGTATACCGCTGTGTTGCCCCTGACGCCGGCAGCATCAACCGGGGTAGCGGCTTACGCTACAGAGGTGGCTGATCCCAATATTGCTTTTGCCGTGCAAGACCGTGTGGCTACTGCTGCTTCCAGCAATATATTCGGCGCTTACGGAACGGCGATCATTGCTATTATGATCATGATCTCGACCTTTGGTTGTAATAACGGACTGGTGCTTACCGGAGCCAGAGTATTTTACACCATGGCGCAGGATAGATTATTCCTTCCCCAGGCAGCTACATTAAATAAGAATGCCGTTCCGGGCTGGGGTTTGTGGGCACAATGCATATGGGCCAGTCTCTTATGTTTAAGTGGAAAATATGGATTACTGTTAGATTATGTAGTATTCATTACCCTGCTCTTTTATATCCTCACTATTTTGGCAGTTTTCCGGCTGCGTAAAACCCGCCCGGATGCGGAACGACCTTATAAAGCTTTTGGTTATCCTGTTATACCCATCGTTTACATTTTAATGGCAGGTACTATGGCATTGGGTTTATTGTTCTATAAGCCTGCTACCTCATTGCTAGGCCTGGTGATCGTAGCGGTTGGTATTCCGATCTACTATGTGTTTATGAGCCGGAATAAAGTGGCAGAATAAAACGGTTTTCTTGTCTATAGTGAAAGCTGGAGATGCCCCAGCAATGGCTATATAGCTCAATGGGTATATTGTACCGGAGGCTTTTGCCGGATACCGATAAGTAACCGAATAATAGCTGATAAACCTCCACAAGCCAGTATGATCCTCACAACAAAGTAAAATTGAACTTTTCAGCAAAGTCAGGAGCCAGATTCCAGATTAGTTTTGTGGGATGACAACTTTACAGATGAACAAAACGGTATTGGTAACCGGTGGTAGCGGTTTCGTAGGCATCCATACCATTGTACAATTATTGCAGAACGGCTTTCAGGTGCGCACTACTATCCGCTCGCTGAACAAGAAGGAAAACATAATCGAAGCCTTAAAGAGTATAAGAGCTGATAATATAGGCAAACTGCATTTTTTTGAGGCTGACCTGACTGAAGATGCCGGATGGGATGATGCTATGAGTGGAGTAGCCTATGTGTTGCATGTGGCTTCTCCATTTCCGGCCCGGGATCCTGCTGATGAGAGCGAGTTGATCGTCCCGGCCCGCGATGGCGCTTTAAGGGTATTGAAAGCAGCTAAGGCAGCAGGGGTAAAGCGTGTGGTATTGACTTCTTCTTTTGCCGCAGTGGGCTACAGTATCAATCCTAAGGATCACATTTTTACAGAAGCAGACTGGACAGATATAGAAGTGCCGCTTCCGGCTTATATTAAATCAAAGACCGTTGCAGAAAAATCAGCATGGGATTTCATGAAGAAACAGGGTGGTGCTATGGAGCTTACAGTCATTAATCCGGTTGGAATTTTCGGTCCTTCAATAGGGGGTATTAGTTCGGCTTCACTCGATATCGCAGTGACTGGTATATTAAACGGAACTACTTCTCAAAGTCCCGATTTTACGATGGGTGTAGTGGATGTGAGGGATGTCGCAGCTATTCACATTACGGCAATGGAGCATCCCGGAGCCGGTGGCGAAAGATTTATTGCCTGTGCCGATGGTGTGATGAGTTTTTATGATGTAGCTGCCTTGTTTAAAAAAGAAAGACCATTGCATTCTTCAAAAATCGCAGACATGACCCCTACACCAAAGGAGTTTTATATTACCATGTCTAACCAAAAGGCGAGAGCGGTGTTGGGGTGGCAACCGCGAAGCAAAGAGGAAGCTTTATTGTCCAGTGCAGATAGTCTTTTTAATAATTAAATTTGCAACTATTACTTATTAAGACCAGCAATTGAAGTTTAATAATATTCAGTCCTGTCACCTGGGGCCAGAGATATCTCCGGAGCAGTTTATACCCGAACATTTTTTTCTGTATTTGCTGCAAGGCTCTATGCGTGCTTTCGATGGCAATCGAAATTATAACATGAAACCGGGTGATTATTGTATCGCCCGGAAAAATCACCTGGTGCGTTACACTAAGTTTAAAGATGAATATGATGCTTTCGAAAAGATTATCATTACGCTGGATGAAGCTTTTCTAAGGAGCTTTCTTGTTAGACATCCATCGCCCATCCGTGCTTTTGAAAATGATGATTCCTTCCTGTTTGTGAAGGAGGACAAGCTGATCAGGAATTTTATTCAATCGTTAGAACCTTATTATAATGGCAGCGATCAGATCAATCAAACTTTTGCTGATGTAAAGCGGGAAGAATTGTTATTGATCCTGCTAAAGAACGATCCTCGACTGGAAGGTGTATTTTTCAACTTTGGTATTCCCGAGAAGATAAACCTGGAAGAATTTATGAATCGTAATTTCCGGTTTAATATCAGCCTGGAGCGTTTCGCTTTTCTTACGGGAAGAAGTTTATCCTCTTTTAAAAGGGATTTTCAAAAAATATTCGGAACTAATCCAGGTAGGTGGCTCAAAAAGAAAAGATTAGAAGAAGCATACTTCCAGATCAGTAAACAAAAGGAAAGGCCCAATGATGTTTACCTGGCCGTTGGATTTGAAGATTTGTCTCATTTTTCTTTTGCTTTTAAGAAAGAATTTGGAATCACGCCTACGGAAGTTGCTGCGGGCATGTCAGCACTATAGATGATTGTTGCTCTAAAAGCGCCACGTTGAGTTGGGTTTTGTGGATTCTATGTGGATAACTGTCTTTCTCTGGAAGGCAGATGGACGTAATTACCGGAATGGCGATTTTGCAATATTTATCAAATAACGGCCGGTTCGTGCTTAAAAAGATGGTTTTTAGCAAATAATGAGCCTGTTTTGAGGTAAAAGCCACTGTCGCTTATCCGGTCGAAAAGCTTTAAAACCGGGCGTTTCCACGGTCCATTTTCCACAGATCTTCTTTAAAACCTGTGCATAAAACAAAGCCCTCACTAGCGTTTACTGGTCTATATTCGCCGTTGCAATAAAAGTTTTTTAGCGTGAGATTAAAGAGTTTAGAAATAAAGGGTTTTAAAAGCTTTGCCGATAAAACCATCGTGAATTTCGATGATAATATCACCGGGATCGTGGGGCCGAATGGTTGTGGCAAATCCAATATCGTGGATAGTATCCGTTGGGTAATCGGTGAGCAGCGTATCAGCAATCTACGAAGCGAAAACCTGGATAGCCTGGTGTTCAACGGGTCTAAAACCCGGTCTGCCAGTGGCCTGGCAGAAGTGAGTCTTACTTTTGAGAATACCAAAAACCTGTTACCCACCGAATTTAACACCGTTCGTATCACCCGTAAGTTTTACAAAAGCGGGGAAAGTGAATACCGGTTGAATGATGTTCAGTGCAGGCTGCGGGATATCCAGAACCTGTTTATGGATACGGGTATCAGTACCGACTCTTACGCGATTATTGCCCTCGACATGGTGGACGACCTGATCCGTGATAAAGAGAATAGCCGGCGGAAGATGCTGGAACAGGCGGCGGGCATTTCCATTTATAAAACCAGGAAGAAGGAAGCCAAGACAAAACTGGATGCTACCGAGCTGGATTTGAACAGGATTGAAGATCTTTTATTCGAGATCAATAACCAGTTGAAGGCCCTGGAAAACCAGGCAAAGAAAGCAGAGAAGTATCACGAGATAAAAAAGGATTATCGGGAGGTGAGTATAGAGCTGGCGAAAGCCGCTTTGGAAGGGTTCAATCTTACGTATAAAGACCTTACCGAAAAGCAGGAGTCGGAGTTGGAGCGTATTACTCAGTTAGAAGCAGCGGTAGCCACGGGTGAGGCCGCATTGGAAGAGGAAAAACTGGTATTTGTAGAAAAGGAACGCGCCTTACAAAGTATGCAGCATGCTTTTAATGAGCTACAACAGAAGGTTCGTACTAAAGAAGGAGACAAGAACCTCGCTGTTCAGCGCCTGCAGTACTTAAAAGAAAAAGGAGCCGGCTTACAGGAATTTTTGGATAAATCGGGTGCCCAGTTAAAAGGTATCGAAGAAAGCATTGGCTTTACGCAGGCGCAATTAGATGAGGAACAGAAAGCTTATGAAGGTTTGAACGAGCAATTAGAGAACCTGAAGATAGAAGCCGATGAAAAGCGGGCTATACTCGATTCGAGGCGGAATGCTTTAGAAGAGATCCGCATGGAAAACCAGCAGGTGCAGCGCAGCCAGTTTGAGGCAGAGAAGAAAGTTGCGGTAGCAGATACTTCTATCCAGAATCTGCAAAGAGCCATACAGCAAATTGAACAGGAAACTGAGCAAAGGGCAGCCACTTTTGAAACCCTGGATGCAGAGCGTCAGCAGAAAGAGCAGGTGCTGAGTGAGCATCAGCAATCATTGGAACAATTATTAGCACATAACGAACACACCAAAGAACAGATCCTTCAAACACAAGGGATATTAGATGCCCTAAGGAACGAAATGGCAGAAGAAAGCCGCAAACTGGATGCGAAAAAGAATGAACATGACCTGCTAAAGTCGATGATCGATTCGATGGAAGGGTACCCCGACAGCGTTAAGTTCCTGCATAAAAATAAAGACTGGAATTACCAGGCTCCGATATTGTCAGATATTATTTACGTGAAGGAAGAATACCGCACCGCGTTAGAGAATGTGTTGGAGCCCTACCTGAACTACTATGTAGTAAATAGCCTGCAGCAAGGTTTGGAAGCAGTACATCTTTTAGGCAGTCACAAAAAAGGGAAGGCGAATTTTTTCCTCCTGGATAAGATAGGGGAAGCGATATCCGTTAATCCT
>JBQGCI010000193.1:0-19391 GCA_052038405.1 Acinetobacter pittii | reverse complement strand
AAGTCACGGACGTACACAGAATAGAAGTGCTTTATCAAATTGTCAAATAAGTTGGTGCTTATCAGTGGGATCTGTGAGAAAAAACAATCGCTCACAGAAGTCACAGACGTACACAGAATAGAAGTGCTTTATCAAATTGTCAAATAAGTTGGTAATGATCTGTGGGATCTCTGAGAAAAACAATCATTCACAGATCCATAGACCTGCGCAGGGTAACAGTATCTGAAATTTTCCCCGAAGTGCACAGATCTAAAAGCTATAAAGCAGGTTAATAAAGATATTTCTTCCCATTCGGGGTATCCTGTTCCAGTCGGCAAAAGTATTGTAATATTCATCCAATAAATTTTCAACACCTGCTTTAAAACTTACCTTCTGGTTTTGAAAATTAAACCGGCGTGAGGCCGATATGTTTAATACGGTATAAGCGCCTGCCGCTGTTTCTCCGAACGCAGGACTGTATTTTGTTTGCTTCAGGGCTCCTTCTGCACTTACTTCGGCAATGAATAACTGATGCTGGTATTGCAGGGTTGTACCATAGCTGAACGGCTGAATCAACGGCAGGTTAAACCCTCCTGATTTTCCCCTTCTATAAGCAGCCTTACCCGATAACAGTAAATGATAAGGCAACTGGTAACCCGCATCAATGCTGGTATTAATGATAGTGGCAGCGGGCAATTGTTCATTAACTTTAATGCCGTTGGCGCCAATAGTCATGGGCGAAAATTCGCGATTAGGCTTGCCTATAATATAGTCGAAGATGTGGAAATAGCTGGCCTGTGCTTTAAAGTTAAACCTGGAACTTTTGTATGAGCATGCTGCGTGCAGTTCCAGTGACTTTTCATTCTTCATATCAGGTTTGCCGATATAATCGAACCGGTCAAAGCTGTTAAATAAGTAAAAACCATATCCTTCCGAAACAGAAGGCGCTCTTTCTCCGTATCCCGCCCCCAGGCTATACTGCCATCCCGAAAGATCATACTGAAGCTCGGTTGAAAAGTTCTTAAGCCATCGTGTTTTGCTTGGCTGCACCCCGGGATAAAAGATGCCCAGGCTCTGCAGGCCGAAATCACTTTTTATGATATTATGATGCAATCCGGCGCCTATGGTTATTGCAGCGCTAAGCTGATCAGACAGGCTGACTTTATCTTCCATAAAAAGACCGCTATACAATGTATGTACGCCAGGCCAGGTCAACATAAACATATCCTTCTCAGCCGGGTTGTTGGCATACATGGTCATTTCAGCATAAGAGGTATTGTAATGGGCAGATACATTAAGCATCCAGCTATGATTGTGGGTAGCGCCGCTTAGTTTGGAATAAAAGCCTCCTGTTTTAGTATAACCAGGCATATCCATACGAATAGCCACAACAGGCCGTTTCGTGTCGTCCATAATATGGGTAACTTTATTATAGTATAATTTTGTGACCCAATGTTGAAGAGTGCTTGTAAGGCCATGACGTTCATATTGTACCGATCCGATAAGAGCTTCCGCAAGAGACACGTCCATCGGCAAAGCCGGATAACCGACATCGGTAGCCTTATCATAAATAACTGAAGCGGTTAAATCCTGCTGCTCATTGGGTTTCCAGCCTGCAGTCCCCGAAATATTATATTTAGTGAATTGTGAGTATTGAATTTCCCCGCCGCCTCCTGCTTTATAATTATTGGCGTCTCTGTAAGTGAAATCAATATCTGAAAAAAAATGGTTGTTGGCATATTGTAAAGTGGTTCCGGTAATTTTTTGCATGTTCGATGTTTCCAAACCTGAAAAGATCATCCCATTCAGTCCTTTGTTGGTAAACCCCGATTGCCTTCTTACGAGATCTATACTACCGGCTATCGTGGCCCCGTTAGCCGATCCTGACTGACCACTGTGGATATTGACTTTATTCAAATTGGTAATCTCAACATACGAGGTCACCGGATCCATTTTATCGGTACAGGCGCCATAGATCCTCATGCCATCGATTGTTACAACCGATCGCTCGGAAGCCATTCCATTCAATAATGGCTCCCATGCATAGGCGCCCCTCCTGATCATATTGATGAAATGATTCGATTCAAGGTAACCATCCAGAGAGGACAGCACTTTGGTTTTTTTATTAGCCAGGTTTTGCTGGGCAATGACTATAACAGTTGCCAATTGATGGCTTGAACTGTCCCGGGTAACGATTGAATCCTGCTGTGCCTTGCTTATTTGCGGGATACTTAGATATGCCAGGGAACATAGAAAAAAAAGCCTCATAGAGTATTTTTTGAAGACTGCTGAAATTTGCAGCAGCGCCTTTGAAACAGCGCTGCTAATTATCAGATGAAAGGGATGTGCTTTTAAAATTCAATTTCAAAAAAGATACTGCTGCTCTCATTAGTGGTTGTCACGGGTTCCCCTTTAACCATGTTACCTGCTTCATTTTGCAATTGCAGATTGATCCTCCAATAGCCTGTCATAGTGAGGCTTAATTTCCCATAATAGTTTTTATCTCCGGTATTCTGTATAAGGTCAACATTGTTAGGAGAACTATGGTTGCCCATGCCGGGCATACGTGGATCAATTCTTATCCTGTAATTATTCACTACCGGGAAGTTCAGCATGTCCTGCATCCTGAAAATCATGGCCTGTATATCGTTTACTGCTACTTTCGGGCTGGAAGGGGCTACCAGTGCTAGTATGTAATTTTCATTATCTGATCCTTTAAAGGAAATGACATTTCTTTTGCCCGTTGCAGTTACAGCTATAGGATTTTTAACCATATAGTCCTTGCCTCCTATAGTATAATTGATCTCCAGCTCCCAATATTCGGAAACGTTGCCTGCCATTTGAAATACTATGTATCCTTCCAGCACGGACTCCCTGTCAGTCGATTTGTCAATAGCAGAATAAGGGCAGGCATGTGCTATGTTCATCATATGCATCAGCGGCTTCCAGCTGGCGCTGGCATTACTAACCCCCGTACCATCGCTGTTCTTTATTTGCAGGTATATTTTGTTACAGCCTTGCTGTATTTTGCCGTTTTCCGTGTACAGGTTAACGCTGTGTGTGGCATTGATAAAAGTTTTAACCAGTGTTAGTCCATCCGTTTCCTTTTTATGATCAGGTGTTGGGTTTTCTTTGGTACAGGATATTGCAAGCAATACCATTGCCAGCAGGCAGGTATAGGTAAATAGTTTCATTTTAAGATTTTTAAACAATAAGGATACTGTTTACACCCATTGAGTATATAACAGCTGTTGGTCAGTCTTTCAATCAGCTTAAAAACCGTGGAGGCTTATCGGTGCGGAACAGGTAAATAAATGAATAATTATTGCTCAGTAAACGAGCGTAAGCAGGTGTCAATACGGTGCTGTAAGAAAGCCCGTTGAAAATTGGGGATGGGTCGAGGTAATAAAGGCAAATTTCCTGTTGCAGATTTTTTAGTGTTTTTGATGCGTTTTCCTCCTCCTGCTCTTTGGCCATCTGTGTCAATTTACATTGACCATTGCATTTTAGCTGTGGTCTGTTTTTGTTTTCGCAGAAAAGGCTGACAAACGCGCCGGTATCCAATTCATATAAAGCCAATAGCAGGCTGTTTTTGGTAACACAGAAAAGCATTACCGGGAACATGATAAACGCTGCTATTTTACGAAACACGGACACTTATAAATGTATTAAAAGGGCGATACAAATGTGGGAGATAATTGCCTAAGCCGCAATCTTCTTCTTTTCTACTTTCTGACATCTTAGGCGAAGGTCTCGATGGTATTGTATATAAAATATGATCCTGGTCATAAGGCCCCGACGAACGTTGAAATAGCTTTGCGTCAGTTTCCTGCAAAATATCTGATCACTAAAATAGTTTATATAAATGGATCAAAATCACACAATATCAAGCATTTCAAAGGCCTTGCTCGTGGTCGCCTCCTGCTGTTTGATCGCATCTCTATTTGTACCCATATGGAGCATTTCTCTGGACGCACCTCAGTATCCCGAAGGTTTGGGGTTGCAGATATGGGCAGGCAAACTGGCGGGAGATGTTGAGATCATTAACGGGCTGAACCATTATATTGGCATGAAAACTTTACATAACGACGACTTTGTAGAGTTTACCTTGCTGCCATGTATCATAGTAGTTTATGCGTTATTGTTTTTATGGGCAGCCGTTAACGGAAAAAGGAAACTGCTTTACCTGGCGTTGGCAGCGTTTATTATATTTGGAATGGTTGCTATGATTGATTTCTGGAAATGGGAGTACGATTACGGTCACAACCTCGATCCCAATGCGGCTATCAAAGTACCTGGTATGGCTTATCAGCCGCCCTTACTGGGATTTAAACAGCTACTCAACTTCGGGGCCTATTCCGTTCCGGATATTGGCGGATGGCTTTTTATAGCTGCAGGACTTCTGTTGATAGTTTCTGTTTACATTGAAATGAGACGGGGCAGGCACATACGGCCAGGCAGGTTGATTAGTGTAGCTGCTATAATATCTGCCTTGTTATTCTCCTGCGGGAATACCGGACCCGTACCTATTCAGTACAATAAAGATGCCTGCGAGTTTTGCAAAATGTCTATCTCTGATAGCCGCTTTGCTACCGAGTGGATCACATCAAAGGGCCGGGTTTATAAATACGATGATATGGCGTGCATGCTCGCCCATAGTAAAGAGCGCCCCGATACGCAACCCGGAAATTATTATACAGGTGGCTTTTTGAAAGGCGATGAACTGATTAGTGCTGAAAAGGCCTTCTTTGTAAGACATGAAACCATTAAAAGCCCGATGGGCGGGGGTATTGCCGCTTTTCTTCTTAAAGAGCAGGCTGCCGAATATGCTCAGCAGTGCCAGGAAAAAGTGCTTACATGGGCTAGCCTTAAGAGCGAGTTAGAAGCGGAATAAAATTTTATGGTAAGTCGTTTTCATTTATATAGCCTGCTTTGCATGATACTATTGCAGATGAGCAATCTGTATGCACGAACACTTGCGGTAGGTGCCGGGAAGGATTTTAGTACCATCAGATCTGCCCTGGCTCTAAGCAACAACGGGGATACCATTTTGATCTCAAAAGGGCTTTACAAGGAAGAAAACATTATAGTGGATAAAGCAGTGTGTATTTTAGGAGAAGGCAGGCCTGTGCTTGATGGCGAGTTGAAATTTGAGATATTGTCTGTTAAAAGCAATAACGTTACCATCAAAGGACTTTGTATCCGTAATTCGGGCAGGACGGCATTAAATGATCCGGGAGGAATAAAAGTGTATGATGTTGACCATATAGTGATAGAGGATAATATTCTGCTTGATAACTATTTTGGGATCTACCTCCAGTATGCCACGCATTGCATCATAAAAAACAACACGCTCAAGGCCTCCCAGGATGAGGAATATCAGTCGGGCAACGGTATACATTGCTGGAAAAGTGACAGCCTACAGATTATCGGTAACAAAATTGAAGGGCACAGGGACGGCATCTACTTTGAATTTGTGACCGGTTCTGTGATCTGGAGAAATATTGCGAAATATAATTTACGGTACGGATTGCATTTTATGTTTTCGCACAGCAATGCCTATATTACCAACTACTTTAAAAGTAACGGAGCCGGTGTGGCAGTAATGTTTACTAAAAAAGTGGTTATGATGAACAACACATTCGAGGATAATTGGGGCGATGCTGCTTATGGCGTTTTATTTAAAGAACTATCTGATTGTTATTTATCGGGCAACCATTTTTTAGGAAATACTACGGGGATCTTCCTGGATGGCAGTAACCGTATCCTGGCCGAACGCAATGTTTTTCGGTCAAATGGGTGGGGGATGAGAATGCAGGCTAATTGCATCGACAATCGCGTTAGGGCTAATAACTTTATCGGGAACACTTTTGACGTTGCTACCAACGGATCGCTTACGCTCAACGAGTTTAAGGGTAATTATTGGGATAAATATGAGGGGTACGATCTTGATAAAGATAAAGTGGGCGATGTGCCCTATCATCCTTTAAGCCTGTTTGCTGTCATCGTTGAAAAGAACCCTCCGGCTATGTTATTATACCGAAGTTTTATGATCACACTTTTAGATAAATCTGAAAAAATAATGCCGGGCCTGACGCCGGAGAATTTTGTAGACAACCAACCATCCATGAGCCCTCATAAATTATGATAGAAATTAAAAATATCAGCAAGCAATTTGGTAAGCTCATGGCCCTGGATGGTTTAAACCTGCAGTTGAATGCCGGTGAGTCAATCGCATTAATTGGTCCCAACGGTTGTGGTAAAACGACTTTAATCAAGTCTATATTGGGTATGGTGTTGCCAACCAGGGGAGACATTGTTTTTAATGGAAAAAATATCCGAAACGACAATCTTTATAGAAATGATATCGGGTACATGCCCCAGATCGGCCGATATCCCGAAAATATGACCATCGGGCAGGTTCTGAAAATGATCAAAAGTATCCGCCATACGGCACAGGCACACGATTACGATTTATACAACCGTTTTGAGCTGGGCAATATGCTCCACAAGCGAATGCGTACGCTGAGTGGTGGAACCACGCAAAAAGTTAGCGCGGTACTGGCTTTTCTCTTTACGCCCCGGGTACTTATACTGGACGAACCTACCGCCGGCCTTGACCCGATTGCCGCAGAAATATTAAAAACTAAAATCATGCAAGCCAGAGGCAGGGGATGTCTCATACTCATCACCTCACATCTGCTAAGCGAACTGGAGGATATCGTCAGCCAGGTAGTTTTTATGCAGGAGGGAAAACTGATATTGCATAAAAATGTAGATGAGTTGAAATCTCTGACCGGTGAAGCATCTCTTGCCCGCTCCATTGTTCATCTCTTAAAAACGGAGGTGGTATGACCCAAATATTGAAGTATGTGACATTAGATATTCTGAAAAACAAGGTAGTACTGTTTTACGCGCTCCTGCTGGCATTGTTTTCCTGGAGCGCTTTCAGCCTGGAAGATAACCCGGTAAAAGGAGTGATCACGGTTTTAAATATTGTTTTACTCACAGTGCCGCTAATGTCGGTTTTGTTTCCCACCATTTATGTATACAACAGTAGCGAGTTTATAGAACTGTTGCTCAGCCATCCCGTAAAGCGAAGTAAGATATGGAAGGCATTATTCGCGGGCTTGTCGTTAAGCATGGTAATGGCTTACTGGATAGGAGTGGGCATCCCGCTGCTGATATTTGCTGATTGGAATGTAGCCGTAATGATGATTGTTGCCGGCTCTTTGGTATCAGTGATTTTTGTAGCTGTCGCATTTTTGAGTAGCATTATTACCAGGGATAAAGCCAGGGGTATCGGCGCTTCTATTATTTTGTGGCTGTATTTCGCAATCCTTTTTGATGCATTGGTGCTATTCCTGTTTTTCCAGTTTTCGGACTATCCTATCGAAAAAGCCATGGTTGTATTGAGCGCGTTTAGTCCCATCGATCTGTTCCGTATTCTTGTTTTACTGAAGTTGGATGTGTCTGCTATGCTGGGTTATACCGGCGCCATTTTCAAATATTTTTTCGGTAATGCCGGAGGGCTTGTACTGTCATTTGCCTTGTTAGCATTGTGGATTGTGATACCTTTTTACTGGTCGCTCAAAAAGTTTAAAAAAAAGGATCTGTAAACGGGAGACCTCCATGTAAAAGATCGGGCAGGAACCATAGCCCTGCAGAGAACAGGAGGCCGGCAGTGGGCTTGTGCCGGATCGCAATTGCATGTGTAAGCATGCCTGGTTCATTAGGAAGAAATGGCTCTTGTAAGAGCGGATACTTTTAACCCGGCTCGATTATGCAGGTAGCAGGCATTTAAACAAATCTTTTGTATCGGTCTGTGTAATGGGGTGAAACCAAAAAAGCGTAATAAACCAACAGGATATGAAAACGGATATTTTAAATAAGGAGGATATAGAGCTTGTAATGGTAAAGTTTTATGAGCAGGTAAAAGTTGATCCGTTAATCGGCTTCTTTTTTTCTGAAGTCGTTCATGTAAACTGGCCCTACCACATGCAAAAAATGTGCACGTTTTGGGAAAACGCTTTATTTTTTACGGGCGAGTACGAAGGCAACCCGATAGCTACGCATCGATATCTTAACAGGCTGTATACCACCACGCCGGCTCATTTTGATCAGTGGATGAAGCTTTTCGACGCTACGGTGGATGAGCTTTTTGCGGGGTCCAATGCTGATAAAATGAAACAACGTTCGAAGGCTGTAGCGGCTGTCATGATGGAAAAAATTTAGTCATGAGTCATCATTTCTTACTGATTATGCATCTTCTGGCCGCCACGATATGGGTAGGAGGGCATCTTTACCTGTCAATAGGGATATTGCCGGCAGTTTTACGTAACAGGGATGCCAGCCGGTTATTCCGGTTTGAAAAAAGCTATGAACCGGTAGGTGTGACCGCATTGGTATTGCTGGTAATAACAGGGGTGTGGATGACGCTGCAATTTGGCATCAGCTGGCATCAATGGCTGTCTTTTTCATCACCGGTTGAGCGTGTCACATCAACTAAAATGATACTGCTTTTGTCAACGGTATTGCTGGCGGTGAGTGCACAAACAAGGGTAATTCCACAACTTAAGCACAATCCTGCAAAACTGCCTGAGATGGCGCTGCATATTGTAGCGGTAACTGTTATTGGCATGGCCATGCTGGTGTTAGGTTCCTTTGTGAGGTATGGAGGCATTTGACGGGATACTTATTACCGGACAGCTGCCTTAAGCCGTATGGGTCTTTTTTATGTTCGTGAACTGGGCGATTAATAATCCCACTGCACTGGCCAGTAACAGTAAGGCTGCTCCAAAGAGCATTTCGTTGATAAAAGGAATGGGTTTGTAAGCAAAAGCAGAGAGACCCTGCAAACCCAGCAGTACCTCGTTTAACAGTACACCTGATAAAAAACTGAATGCGGCTACTTTAACAACAAGCCTGGGGCGTATTATTTTCCTGCTTATCAACAGCCCGATAAAAAACAAACTGTATATACCCAGCAATACCAGGTGCAGGTAGGCAATTATTATGGGCCGGAAGCCAAACACTAACTGACTGACAGATGGGATTGCCGATATAGCCTGCAATACAAATTTTAATGTGAGCGCCAGGCCTGCTGCATAGAAGAACCAATTGATCCACCTGTGCGCAGCAATGGTTTCCATCTTTTTTGCGATAGAGGCTGCTTTTAAGAGTAACGATATCCAGGCACCCAGTTGCAGGATCGTAGCTGCTGCTGTCACGATGTACAGCCAGGCCGGGAGCCGGGTCCATAGAAGGGAAAGGAAAAAGGTAGGTATAACGGTTATTGCAAAAAGTGCGAAGTGTTTTTTTAAAGATGGCAAATGCCGGTTTAAATGGGAAACGATCATCGCTACGCTTCCGAAGAAGAACCAGCCGTTATATTGAAAATGAAGATAGAAGTAGATCGATCCCAGGTAAATCTGCTGATCAGGATTGTGGGTGATCATCAGGTAAGCAAGCGAAAAAGGCCCGGCAGAAGAAAGTACATGGAGCAGCAAGGCGGCTTTCCACCAGGGTTTGGCGGCATCATTGATTGCAAGTTGTTTTTGATCTTTAAAGAAAAATAGGGCATACATTACCGCGAGCGCAATCGCCAAGGTAGAGAAAGTGATCGAAATTGCTTTGTATCCCTGTATGGTAAATGAAAATAACATACCAAACGAGCCAATCAGATTCGATACCAGGAGTATTTTATACTTTTTAAGAGAGGCGGCAGCAATATGTTTAGCGAGGAATGCGGTCAGCCCGCAGTAAAGTATATGGCTGATCCACCCGCTAAAGGCAAAGTGTGAGTGGGCATGTAAAAGATTCCTTTGCTCAAAGAAAGGAAAATGGAATGCGATCTTGTACCGCATTACTGCGCCATACAGGGCAACAATAGCCAGGTTGATGATACCCCAATAGAACCATTTGCGCATACTGCTTTTCATCCGGTTAATAGTACAGTTTGTGATCTACGATTTTGACCATGCGTTTGGTCTTCATTTTCATAAGCGTTCGTATTACGGTTTCTACCCGTAACCCCGTAAAATCGGCTATCTGCTGCCGGGTATAGGGTACCTGCTGCATGCTCCCGTGAGCGTCAACGCATTTATTGGTTTTTAAGAAATGTGAAATTTTTTCTTCGGGCGTTTGCTGAACCCAGGTCTGCACAGCAGTAGCTTTCTTGTAAATACGCCCTGCAAAAGTGTATATAAGCTTTTGGGTCAGTTCGGGGTAATCCTGTAATATGCTTAGAAAGTGCTCCTTTCTGAGTTTTATTACAACGCTGTCGGTACATGCCTGAGCGGTACTGGGATATGTTTTTCCAAGCAGTAAAGGAGGTTCTCCAAAACTATGGCCGTCTGTAAAAATGCCCTGGGTCAGATCTTTACCCTCGCTGTTGGTAGAGAACAGTTTTACAGAGCCGGATACTACCTGGTAGAAATAATAAGGCATCGCATCTTCATGAAAAAGATAGCTGCCTTTCTCCAACTTCCTGGCTACACCACCGTAGGTGATCAGTATATCATAGTCTATGTTCATATGAATGGTATAACGTATTGCATAATCCTTTATTGAGGGGCGCTTTTCCAAAATCCTCGCATGTGCGCAGGGAAAAGATAAGGGTACTGCAGAATGATGTGCAGAAAGTTCAAATAATGCAGGCATTTTCAGGTGGGTCCGCATGGCTGAAAATAGCCTGCATCAGCATTATTCTACAGTGAAGAGACCTTTCATCATAGCAGAGTGTCCTGGAAACGAGCATAGAAATTCGTAGCTGCCTTGGGCGGGTGCCGTAAATTCTATTGAATCCGATTCGCCGCCACCCACTACGCGGGTGTGAGCAATGATATCCTTCTCTTTTCCGGCAGGTATATAGTCTGTTTCCTGTGAATTAAGGGCAGCTGTTGCAAAAGCGGCCAGGTCAGCACCCTGAGCCAGCAATATAAAATTATGCCCCATCGTCGTTTTCGTCATTTTACCGGTGTGGTTCAGCGTTAGTTTTACTGTTTGTCCTTCGTTTACTTTTATTTCGGCAAGATCAAACTTCATGTCGTCTCCGGCATTCAAAGTGATGGCAGCAACGGCGGCGTCTGCTGCCTGGATTGCCGGTGTTTCCGTTACTTCGGGAACTGTTGTGCTGTTTGTACCAGTTGAAGATGTGCCGGCATTGTTGCATGCCGTTAGCAGGCATCCCGAAATAGCAAAAAGGAGTATTGTTTTTTTCATTTTAGGTGATTTTAAATCGATGTGATGATGATTTATGCATGATAGGTTTGAGTGGCTTCCAGTTCAACTGCTTTGGGGAAAAGGATATTGTTCTCCAGGTGGATATGCAGGTGAAGATCCTCCTCAAATTCTTTCAGCATAGCAAGCGTTACGCGATAGGTATTGCAGGCATCTGCCGGAGGTGTGTAATTATTAGTCAGGGCTGCAATTTTTCTGAATCGTTCCCCTTCATTATCATGCTCGTTCATCATTACGCCGATAGGGTTTTGAACGGTTCCAAAAGGAGCACTGCTTTGATCGCCTGAAAGCATCCTTCTCACGTAAGGAAATAAGATCATTTCTTCCTTTTTCATATGTTCCGTCAATTCTGAGGCAGAAGCGGCAAACAAATATTCCACCTGCAATAGTTCGGGATGATGATCGCCGTGAACCCTGGCTACCTTGTTCAGAAAAGGTGTGATATCCCCGATTCTTTTAGCTACATACCGGTGATGCTTTTTTTCTATATAGTCTGCCAGCAAATCGAGGGGCCAGGACTGATAATTTACATTTTGGTCGCCCTGCACAGCAGCTACTTGATGTAACTCTTTAATAACGGCTTCGGTGTCCAAGTGCTTTTTTTCGCAGGCGGCCTGTATCGACCGGTTACCATTGCAGCAAAAGTCTATACCATGACTTTTAAATACGGATGCAGTGCGGTAGTCTTCTGCAACCAATTCTCCCACGATGCTTTGTTGATTGATATTCATGATCTTTTTGTTGATGTGTTGAAAATGATTTATATATTATACCAGCGGCGTAGCATTGCTGTCCCGGTAATAAGTTATTTTATATAAGAACATCGCTGCCATTTTATCGCCGCGCCATTTGGCTTCATCAGCCGTTTTTCCTTTAAAGTGCAGGTCAACGGTTCCGTGCCACAGCTGTAGCCAGGTATCAAAATGTATCTGGTCTACCGGCAGTTGTGCGTGAGGAGGGAACGGACTTCCGAAGTAGGTGTGGTCCTCCAGTAATACAGTTTGCCAGAAGCGGTACATTTTTTGCAGATGCCCGGTCCACCGGTCGCCAATGCGTTCGTTGAAGATCGGGCCTAACAGGTCGTTGCTTCTTACCGTGGCGTAAAAGCTGTCAACCAGCAACTGTATATCTTCGAGGTTTTGTATATCGTTTTTAGCGTTCATAGCATGGATAATAAAATACCTTTTTATCTTTTATTTTTGTAAAAAAAACTAACGTTTTAAAAATGTGAGTTGGCTTTCAAGCTCCCTGGTAAATGTACCGATGCGGGCTTTTTCTAACATACACCGAATACCTGCTCTTACCTTTTTAAACTCGTGGTGGATAGGACAGGGGTGCGATTCTGAACATTCCTTTAATCCCAGCCCGCAACCCTGAAATATTTTATCGCCGTCAATAGTTCTTACAATATCAGCGAGAGAAGATTGCGCCGATTCCGCATCATGGTAAAAACCTCCGTTAGGACCTTTTACAGACAGGACCAGGTTCTTCCGGCTAAGTTCCTGCAGGATCTTGGCGATAAAGTATTCAGGCGCTTCTATCCCCCTGGCAATGTCTTTAATACCTACCCGCTCACCATCCCTTGATTTTTGAGCAATGAAGATCATAGCACGTATTGCATATTCGCAGGTTTTTGAAAACATATTGACGAACGTTTATACGACAAAGGTACGGAGAAAAGATAATAAAAGACAAAAAACTCTTTTATTATCGCAATGCTGCACGGGCAGCGATAAAATAGCCTGAATACTTGCGATATTCAGGCTACTGGCTATACGAAAATCTCCGGATTAAGGGGCCGGTTGTGTTTGAGTAGTGGGGCCCTCTACAGTAAGAATGCCTTTTGAAACTTTCATTCTATCAATAAAAACAACCCTTTCGTCGCCTGTTTTGCTGGTACGGCCATGGTAAACGCATAACATGGTTTTACCGTTGGGCGACCAGGTGATACTGTTGTGGCCGGTACCGGTAACAATGCCACCCGCTGCCGTATTCTTTTGAAGTACCGGGTTGTTAGCCGCTTTTTTAAAGGGTCCCAGCGGGCTTTTAGAGGTCGCATACCCTACTGCATAGTTTTTCCCGCCAAAATAATTAGCCGAATACATCATGAAATAAGTATCTCCTTCTTTGAAAATAAAAGAACCCTCTGTCCAGCGCCGATTTACTTCTTTAGAGGTTACAGACAGACTTTCCCATCCCGACTGCGGATCGTTCATTTTAACAGGCGGGCGCAATAGCAGAACCGGTTCGCCAATCACGCCGCTAAAATCATTTTTCATTTCGATACCATATACCCAGCTTTCTTCGATTTCTTGATACCACCCTTTTTTACGCGCCCATTTCGATACTTCACTTTCAACCGGGTGTTTGTAACAACACCTCGAATAATAAAGATAGGTTTTGCCATCCGCTGAAAATAGCACATTCGCATCAATAATCGGGTAGCCGGGATCAAAAATGGGTTTGTCCTGCATGTCAATAAAAGGGCCGGTTGGCTGATCAGCCACCGCTACTCCTATTTTAAAATTCTCTTCTTCCCGGGTTGGATTAACCTTCCAATGGGCGCTATAGAACATATAGTATTTTCCGTTTCGCTCGTATACCTCAGGAGCCCAGTAAGAGTGCTCGCCCCAGCCGTTTTTATTATTCCCGAAATAAACCTGGCCTTCCCGCTTCCAGTCTGTAAGGTTGTCGGAAGAGTAGGCAGCAAAGCCGTTTTGAGCGCCTGCACCGGTACCATACATAAAGTATTTTCCGCTGGTGGTGCGTAGTATATAGGGGTCGCCGAATTGTACATCTAATGGGTTGCTGTAAGTTTTGCCGGTTTGGGCGAATAGTGCCGTAATTAAAAGTGATGCAATGGCAAGCACTGAAAGTCGTTTCATGATCCTGTTAATTTTTAATGATAATAATTCTTTTCCCCTTGTTTTAAGAATGGTTTAAAAATAAGAAGTTTGTAATAAAACTAAGGTGCCCCGGTTAATTGATTCATGCTGAACCTGAGATCGCTGATGCGTCCCTGGTAGGGTTGCATCCTGCCCTCTGATTGCTGGTCCTGCAAAATACCACAGGTTACAAAGCCATTGCCGATTTTGGTAAAGTCCTGGTCAACCGATGCTGTAATAATTACTTGACCGTTAAATTGTATGGACAGTTTGCCGGCGGCAGACAACTGCAGCCATAAATGTCCTTTTGTATCAGGAAGAAAAGCACTTTCGAGGATGCTGCCGTCAGCTAATTGAAGGCCTAGTTTGCCCTTATAGGCAAATAGCCGGAAATTATTAAAGTAGCTGCAAACAATACCTCCCTTATCAATGCCTTCCAGGTAGCCGGTAATATGCAGCAGGTTGGGATTCCAGTGCCTGCGATTGAAGGATAAATCCATGGCGCTTCTTCCCTGGGCAATGGTGTAACTTTTGTCAAAGAACCGGGGTAAGGTGCCTTCTTTGATCATGGCTTCCGTCTCTCCCTGTCTTTTCAATTCATTGTCGAGCATAGCCGACAGCTGCTTTAGCTTGGGGCCAAACGCCGCACTGTCTGCCAGGTTGTTAAACGAATGCCGGTCATTGTTCAAATTGAAAAGCTCCTCTGGCGGGCGATAGCTGTATCGGTTCAATAGAAACCTGGCTGTGGGATCTGTTACTGCTTTCTCTGTCCAGGAGTCAAAATAGAATTCATTTCTTTCTACAGAATCAATATGCGTGATAAAGCGTAAACCCGGATGGTAGTTCCGGATATAGTGATATCCATCGGCTGTTAGAACCGATCTGGAGGGTGTGTAGTTGTACCAGAAATGAGGCTCCATGGATGTTTCCGCAAAAATATAAGGGTTATGGTGGGCTGTTTTCCCTGTGAGCACCTGCTTAAAGGATCGTCCGTCCAGGTCTTTGACTGCCCGGCCACCGGCGATATCAATCAACGTAGGTGTGAGGTCTACCAGCGACACCAGTGCGTTGGAAGTACTGCCCTTTAAGGTATGGCCCGGCCAGCGTACCAGTAAGGGTACGCGGATGCCCTGATCATAAACGGTCCATTTAGCTCCCGGGAACTGGGCTCCCTGATCGGCAAGAAACATGAGCAGGGTATTACCGGTTTGCCCCGAGCGATCCAGTGCCTGCATTACGGCCCCCAGCATTTTGTCAGTCTCCCCGATACTTTGATAATAGGCCGCTAACGCCTGCCGGGTTTCTTTGGTGTCGGCCAGGTATTCGGGTAACTTAAGTTCGGATGGGTTAAAGTCCCGGTTGGGAAACCAGGGTACATGCGGTAGCCAGGGAGCTACCACGAGGCAAAGCGGTTGTTCGGGGTGTTGATCAAAATGTGTAGCTATGGCCTGTACTGTTTCCCTTTTCCGGTCGAGGCGGTTTTCAACCGGGCTGTATTGCCCGAACGCTTTGCCTATATGTTCAAAAGGAAAGTTTTGTAGTGGCGCCATATGTATTTTGCCGGATATCACGACTCTGTATCCCTCCTGCTGTAAATAATGCGGCAGGCTTTTAATGTTTGCCCGAACGGTGAAATGATTCATCTGCGCGCCGTTCCGATAAGGGTAGAGGCCTGTAAACATAGCGCTTCGGGAAGGGGTGCACATCGATGACGCAGCGTATGCATTACTAAATCGCATGCCATCTTTAGCCAGCTGATCCATAAAAGGTGTTTTCACCGCAGGATTGCCATAAGCGCCGATATCCTGCTGGTTCAGATCATCGGCCAGGAAGATGATCATATGAGGCTTTTGCTGTGCATACAGCAATGCCGCCTGAATATGGCAACCGAATATTCCCAGTATAGCAACTAATATTCGAATATGAGGACCGGTTATCTTCATGCTTTTGGATGATTTGTAGCGCCACACAATAGTGATGCAGCAGCCTTCTATTGCTGCCGGCAAATTTATATCGGTGCTACCGGATAGCTGATCGGGAAGCGACCGTTTATAGCCTGGTCAAAAGAATACAATAAACACCGGATCCGCTGGTCAATTTTTTATCTATTTGTATCAGGCGGGCAAAAAAAAGCCCCACGTATCAGTGGAGCTTATATGATAGAAGTATCTGATTTTAGGATTGGGCTTCCGCTATTGCTTCAACACAACTTTTATTAATCACACGGGTGGCAAAACCATCCGTTCCTAAACTCACATATAAAGAGCTTATTTTTAAAACTTCATACACATTTTCAGAGCGTAATGGACCTGCAATTCTCACTCTGTCACCTACTTTCAATTTTTCCATATTCATTATAATTTATCAATACCGTAATATACCATTTTTATGCCAATTTCTTGCGAAATAATTCTTAAAATGAGATAAAAACAGGGATTATTACATTAGAGTGACAAATACGCAGTTGTAAAATTGCGATAAAGGCTACTGCGATTAAAGTGTAGACATCGGGATGGCTTCATTAATGCAGGGACGATATAATTTGTTCAAACCGGCAGGGGCGTATTGCGGGTTGACTTTTAATTGCACAGCTCCGGTGCGGCATTATCTTTCTTGTACTTCTACGAAGTTTTGTTATTCATTTGATCCAGTAATGAGCGAGTTTTTAAAGTCTATTTCTGTGAGCCACGGTATGAATGTTAGTTCAACGATTCCAAAAGGATCAGCAACTCTGTTTCAGCTAATGCATAGTAATAAGTATGAGGCAACAGCAAGGGAAATGTTAACTATTTCCGACGATGAAAAGCAAAAGAAGTTTAAGGTTGCGAACTTTCCGGTACTACTTCCAACCGAATTTGCCGGGGCTTTCACAAACGATGCGGTGAAAAAGGACGCTGAAGTTATTATAGTGGATATCGATAATTTCGACAACCCAGAAGTATCAACCGATTTTATGTTCAGTGCCATTACTACATTGCCATTTGTAGCTGCCTGCTACAAACATATGAGGCGCTGGCGTATATGCTGTGGTGCGCATACCTCCAACACGTCTGAATAGTGATTTTTATAATATATCAGATAGTTTAGCGGGGGCTTTAAAGTACTTGGATTAGAAATTGATCTTAAATGCATAAACATAGCCCGTAAGCGTTTTTTTGGCTATAGTAGTCGTATCTGGGTTAACCCTTCCGAGGCTACTGTTTATTTAGCAAAACGGCCGAAAAAGAACTTAGATATTGCCGGGAGCTATGGAGTGCATGTAAAACTCGATGTATCTAAGGATCTGGATCAAATTGTCCGTGAATTGGAAAGTAGAAACATAGATATTAGCCCCAATTACGATGAATATTTGACCGTAGCATTTTCTTTAGCAAATGAGTTTGGAGAAAGTGGACGGAATTATTTTCACAGAGTTGGCTCATTATCTAGCAAATACGACTACAACGATGCCGAAGTTACATACTAAGGCATTAAAAAAGTAAACTGGAAAAGTAAAAATTGCAGCTTTTTATTACTTGTGTAAGAACGCTGGGGTTAGAATATCGGATAGTTGTAAAATTAATAAAGCTATTGCTTGGCGTCCACAAGACGTTAATGCAATACAAATAGTGCCGCGGAAAAGGATCGTTGACGCGAAAACTGATCAATGCTCTACAACAGGGGACCACCCCCTGCAGTACACACCTGATGATCTGCAATACCGATTTATTAACTGGCTAACAAATTTAGAAGCTGCTGTAATTGCCGGGAACCATGCTTCAGCGAATGCCATACTCGATGAATAAATAAAGCCAGATATTCTGAATCCATATCAGATGAACTACAAAAGCAATACGCGCCAACCGTTGCCAAATTAATTAACCAAAACGACTAACAATGCAAGACGTAATTCAACCCCTTCGTAATCATAAGCGCATCATAGGGCAGGACAGGAGAAAATTAAATCCAAACCAATATTATAAGGTTACCCTGGATCAGGGTATCCCAAAAACTCAAACAGACCCGGACGGTGAATATTTCCCAATGTTCGGAATTGAGGTTTTAGAAGAAATTCTGCAACGGAAACTATGCTGCATTACGGGTTGCCTTTCATAATTTGCGAATACAGTTACTGAAGTGGTCAATATTCGAAGTAATATGCACCTACGAATGATATTTTGGAATCCCTAAAATTCATAGATTTGAAAAAATAACTGTTTATGAAAATAATCGTAAATGAGAACATCCATTTTATTAAGGCATTCGAAACCGGAAGTCTACCCAGCCTGGTTGTAATAACTGGTGCTAACGGATCTGGAAAAAGTCTTCTACTGCGAGAGATCTACAAATCGAGAGATTTTCCTATGGTAGAAAGCAGGTCTTACGTTTTCGAAGATGACAAGCGTGTTGCAAAAAATGGATTCCTTGACAACATTATAAGTCTTAATTTCAAAACAACGAATTATATTGAGCATCTGGGTTTCCCTTGGGTTAACTTGCAATTAATATATCCCTGTTACGTGGACTTGAAAAAAACCGGGGAGAAAATCACAGAGGAATCTTTGGAAAAAAAAATAGTAAGACGATATCCGCTAAATCTAATACAAAACGTTGATGGTATTATATTCTCCGAATTGGTTCATACATTAGAGGGCACATACAATAACCGCAAAGATGACTCAGGGTTAGCGACCCAAGAAGAATTAATAACGAACATGAGAGGTTCGACTAATCCATTTGAGTTTGATTTTGCTTTTCTTTGCTTACAGCATTTTTTACGCCAAAAAGCAGGAAACAATGAAATAGCTTCTCCAATTGAGTTATTCAATTCTATCTCAGAAGCAAGCGGGTTTGAATACCAGATACAGTCCGAATTCAATCCACTGGATGACAGTGTCCGAATTCGGTTTTTAAATAAAAACACTAATGATTTTTTAAATGACTTTGAAAGTTTTTCATCTGGCGAGCAGGCCTTGTTTCGCCTGTTAGTTGCAGCATTTAATTCTAATTCTGATAAATTTCCGGATTTAATTCTACTTGACGAGCCTGATGCATTTCTTCACCCTAGTCTTGCTGCAAAAATGCTGAAGGTTATTCAACAAGTCTTCATTAAACAGAATAATTGCAAAGTAATCTTGACAACGCATTCCCCTACTACAGTCGCTATGACCGATGATTTATCCATATATAAAATGGATATAAAAACAGGTAAACTTTTGAAGGGTGACAAATCAGAAGCTATAAAATCGCTAATGTCCGGACTAAAAAGCATTTCACTTTATTATAACGAAACTAAACAAGTTTTTG
>JBQGCI010000192.1:0-1780 GCA_052038405.1 Acinetobacter pittii | reverse complement strand
TGTGGTGCTGACGCCCGGGTACCAGCTATTCCAGGCGGCCAACAACACCGCGGTGATGTCAGCTGCTACTCAAAAGCAAGAGGGCACAATTTCGGGAATCCTGAATCTGGCGCGCCATACGGGCCTGGTTACCGGAGCCTCGCTGATGGGCGCCCTGTTTTTCATTTCGGCCGGGAGCACTCCGGAACCATCCGGGCATCCCGGGGCGATGTTTTTCGGTCTCAAAATAACGTTCCTGTTCGCTTTCCTGCTTCTCCTGGTACCATTACTGAAAGCCTTCATCAGCAAACATCAATCTTCAATAAAAGACTAACATCACATGACGGTTTCGCTTTCTGCACAACTACGCTTTGTTTGGGCGCTGCTTTTTTCCGTATCCTCGTCTTTTTCCTTTACAGCCTGCACGTATGCACAAACGGCCAACCAGTTCAATTCCTGGTGGTATTACGCCGGAACCTATAAGATGCTGCCCCGTACAACCATTCAGGCTATGTATTCGTGGAACAGAAGCGATTTTATAAAGCATTGGCAACAGTCAAAGCTAAAGATCGGCGCCGGGTTCGAATTGAACAGGCATTGGAAACTGGCAGCGGGCTACGAATGGGTAATCCTCTATCCATACGGCGAGTATCCCATTTCCGCAACACGAACGGAACATCGGGTTTACGAGGAGCTGAGATACGATGCGATAGCCGGTAAGCTTCGGATAAGCAACGGTGTAAGAGCAGAGCACCGCGTAGTGAGTTCCCAATGGCTGCATCGCATTCGTTTGCAAGCGGGTGCTAAACTTCCGGTGTGGCGTAAAGATAACCGCGAGCGGCTGGGTATCTCGTTGTATGATCAGGTTATATTAAATACCGACAAACTGCCGCTCAACCAATACCTGGCGCAAAACAGGTTGTATGGCGGGATTGATATCTATCTATCCCCATCGGTCTCAATAGGCCTGGGTTATATGGACCACTATATTTATCTAACGAAAGGCCGGGCAGAGAATAATCACACCTTTATCTGCTTCCTGTCACACTACCTGGATATGACAAGAAAGCGAAAGCCATCAGGCTATTGAAAGAAAAAAAATTACGCAAACATAAATAGTATATCTCCTTATGAATTTAGATCAAGAAGCCTACAGGAAACTATGGGATCACCGGTACGCGAATCCGGAATATGCCTACGGCAAATCGCCCAACCTATTCTTAAAACAACAGTTGGACATGCTACCATCCGGCAATATCCTCTTTCCAGCCGAGGGAGAGGGGAGAAATGCGGTTTATGCCGCTACCCGAGGCTGGGACGTTACCGCTTTTGACCTCAGCGTAATTGGTAAAGAAAAGGCCATGCAGTTAGCCGGTGAATACAATGTCTCTATTAACTACTTAATTGGCGATATAGCGGAGCTTAATTTTAAAGAGGAGGGTTTCGATGTCGTTGCACTGACCTACGCTCATTTTTTAGCGGATACCAAAAATTCGGCGCTTAAAAAGCTGTGCACATACGTAAAAAAGGGGGGCATCATCATCTTTGAAGCATTTGGCAAAGGACATGTACCTTGGGTACAGGCCAACCCTAAAGTAGGTGGTGCGATGGATGAAAAGATGCTGTTCTCCCTCAAAGAGATCAGATCGGCTTTCCCTGATTTTGACATTCAACTGCTCGAAGAAACAGAAGCTGAATTAAAAGAGGGGCTTTACCATAACGGCACCGGCTCGGTGGTCCGGTTCGTGGGGCAAAAATTGTAGTGGCTAACTACTTCATCATTTGCCTTCTTATCCGGCTC
>JBQGCI010000191.1:0-6987 GCA_052038405.1 Acinetobacter pittii | reverse complement strand
AGGCAAGGCGCTGATCGACTATAGTTTTGTTACAGGAGAAAGCCTCCCCAAACTCATAGAACCCGGTTCGCTGATTTATGCGGGAGGAAAGCAGTCGGGTGAACGTATTGAATTAATGGTATTAAAAAAATCAGATCAGGGCTATCTCACCAATCTTTGGAATAAAGAAGGCAAGAGAGAGCTGGCAGCGAATAGCCATCTCCATCGTATCAGCAATTATTTCACCCTGGTTGTTTTTGCACTAACCCTTGCCAGCGCCGTCTTTTGGTTAACGCGGGGCGCCTATACTACCATGTGGGATGCGCTTACTACCACGCTGATTGTAGCCTGTCCCTGCGCCCTACTCCTGGCATCTACTTTTACCAATGGCAATGTCATGCGCATACTGGGCAGGTCGGGCATCTTTTTACGAAACTCGGATGTAATCACCGATATGGCAGGCATAACCCATGTGGTGTTGGATAAAACAGGCACCATCACCATTAATAAAAACTTCCATATCAATTACAAAGGAAAGGCACTGGCAGATGATCATAAAGAATGGATCGCTTCCCTGTGCCGGCATTCTACACACCCGTTAAGCAAGGCGGTATACGATCACTTAAAAACAAAAATCATTCATCCAGTCGACAGCTTCATCAATGTACCCGGGAAAGGAATAGAGGGTTGGATCAACGACCGGCATATTAAGATCGGTAATAAAAAATTTGTTCAGCCAGGAGCTACAGATTCTGAAGTCATTAACACCAGCAAAGTTTTTGTATGGATCGACGGTGTTGTACCGGGCATATTTGAACTCGAGAACATATACCGCCCCGGGCTGACCGATCTATTAAAAGGCCTGAGAAAAAAATACCCCTTATCCATTTTGAGCGGCGATAACAGTGCTGAAAGCGGCAGGCTGCATACCATGACCGGGGGGTGCAGGGACATCTATTTTAATCAATCACCCGAAGACAAATACAACTATGTAATGGCGCTGCAGGCCAGCGGCGCAAAAGTACTGATGGCAGGCGACGGCCTGAATGATGCGGGAGCACTCCGGAAAAGTGATGTAGGTATCGCAGTGATGGAAAGCAATAATTCCTTTACCCCTGCATCAGACGCTATCATCAGCGGCGCTGCATTGCCCCGGCTCACAGAGATATTGTCTTTTACCCGACAGGCAAAACGCATCATACTGGTGAGTTTTATCATATCCATCTTTTACAATATCATTGGCCTCTACTTTGCTTTACAAGGCCTGTTAGCCCCCGTGATTGCCGCTATCTTAATGCCGGCAAGTACCATTAGCATTATCCTTATTACCTTTTTGTTATCAGAATGGCATGGCAGGAAACTGGTCCGCCTTTAAAATGACATATATCATACACCCGTCTGTTTCAAATCAAGTTTCTCCTGTATGGTTAAAGTGACCTTTGTGTGACAAATGAGCATCATTGTTATTACAGCTATTGCGAGTTTATTGATTGCCGGAGTTTTCCTGGCAGCACTGATATGGAGTATTAAAGATGGTCAGTATGACGACGACTACGCGCCTCCCAACCGCATCCTATTCGATGAAACCAATACAAAAAATAAATAACCGAAGCACATGGAGTTAGAAAAATTTAGTTACGACAACAAAATCCCTAAAATGTTTGCAATTGCCACCGTCTCCTGGGGTGTGGTAGGTATGCTTGCAGGGGTACTGGCTGCTTTTCAACTGGCGTTTCCTGCGTTGAATTTCAGCTTAGAATTCACCACTTTTGGCCGTGTTCGCCCGGTACACACCAATGCCGTAATTTTTGCGTTTGTTGGAAATGCCATTTTTACAGCTGTGTACTACTCTATGCCCAGGCTGCTAAAAACACCCATGTGGAGCAGAGCGCTTAGTAAAATTCATTTCTGGGGCTGGCAATTGATTATTGTTGCCGCAGCTGTCACATTGCTTGCAGGCTTTACAACCTCAAAAGAATATGCCGAACTGGAGTGGCCCATTGATATTGCCATTACGCTTATATGGGTTGTGTTTGGCATCAATATGATGGGCACCATCCTTACCCGCCGGGAAAGACACTTGTATGTGGCCATCTGGTTTTACCTGGGATCCTGGGTAACCGTTGCTTTATTGCATATTGTGAACTCGTTCGAAATGCCCGTATCCGGCCTTAAAAGTTACTCATGGTATGCCGGCGTGCAGGATGCATTAGTACAATGGTGGTACGGACATAACGCGGTAGCATTTTTCCTTACCACGCCGTTCCTGGGCATGATGTACTATTTCCTGCCCAAAGCAGCAAACCGCCCCATTTATTCGTACCGGTTAAGTATTGTACACTTCTGGAGCCTTATTTTTATTTATATATGGGCCGGGCCTCACCACCTGCTGTATACAGCTTTACCCGAATGGGCTCAATCGTTAGGAACAGCGCTTTCGATTATGCTTTTACTGCCCAGCTGGGGCGGTATGCTCAATGGTTTGTTTACATTAAGAGGTGCCTGGGATAAAGTGCGTGAAGATCCGGTTCTAAAATTCATTGTAGTAGCGGTGATCTGCTACGGTATGGCCACTTTTGAAGGACCGATGCTTTCTTTGAAAAACGTGAACGCTATTTCACATTACAGCGACTGGACTGTTGCGCACGTACACATTGGCGCCCTGGGCTGGAACGGTTTTTTAACATTCGGTATGATGTACTGGCTGATACCCAAAATGTTCAATACCACCCTGTTCTCCAGGAAACTGGCGGGCACTCACTTTTTGATCGGCACCTTAGGTATTATTTTATATGCTGTACCGATGTATTGGGCAGCTTTCAGAAGCTACTTTATGATGAGCGCCTTTACGCCCGAGGGGCAGCTGCAATACCAGTTTATTGATGTGGTGCAACAAATGGTTCCTTTTTATGCACTGCGGGCTATTGGCGGTACGATTTACCTGATAGGTGTGTTTTTGATGGTGTACAATCTGATCAAAACAGCCAAACAAGGAAGATTTGTAGCCAGCGAGGAAGCCAGTGCTGCCCCGTTAACCAAAAACTATAAAGCACCCGCCAGGGCACACTGGCATTCCAAAATAGAACGTAAGCCTGTTATGCTTTTAGTACTGAGTTTAATAGTGGTAGCTATCGGAGGAATGGTGGAAATGGTGCCAACCTTCCTTGTTAAAGAAAATGTACCGACTATTACAAGCGTTAAACCCTATACGCCCCTTGAGATACATGGACGTGATAATAACATACAGGAAGGATGAAAAAACTGTCACACTCAAATGATCAGGCCTTTCAGGCATGAAGTGGCCCGCTATGGAGAATATTCGAAAGCAGGAGAATTTGTTTACGATCATCCGCATCTCTGGGGGAGCAAACGTACCGGACCCGACCTCGCCCGTATCGGCAGCAAATACCCCGACAGCTGGCATTTCAATCACATGCTGGATCCTACGTCGATGGCGCCGGGATCCGTGATGCCCCCTTATCCCTGGCTATTTGAAAAAACGATTAATATCGGAGCTACCAATTCTAAAATTCATGCGATGCGTAAGCTGGGGGTACCTTATAAAAACGGCTACGAAGCGGAGGCTGTAAATGATCTGAAAAAACAGGCAGAAGAAATCACTAAAAGACTGGAAAAAGAAAAGATCAAAATCATGAGCGACAAGCAGATTGTTGCCCTGATCGCCTACCTGCAAAGACTGGGCACAGATATCAAAAGCGAGGCACCTTTAACTAAATAGTAAAAGAATGCAGGACCGGCAACTACGGCACTTCACTCTTTGCTTCAATAATTACAAAAATGAAATTCATTAACTATCTCGAAAAAATAAGCGGTGTCAGTATATACCCTGTCATTTCATTGCTACTTTTTACAACCGTTTTTGTATTGGTGATCATTTATGCAATGAGGGCCAGTCGTGACACAATAGCTGAAATGGAAAATATACCTCTTGATGATCAATAAAGCAACTGCGATGAAAAAACTACAAACAACAAAAAAAAATACGTTAGTTCTAATACTCCTTCTTGCAGGCTCTGTTTCTTTGAGGGCACAGGAACAAAGTGCTGCTCCTGCATCACCGTCTTTTACACTGGATGCCAATTCGGTGCTAATCTTTGCTATCGCCCTGCTGGCAATGGTTATAGCAGTTTTGGGGTATACCCTAAACGCCTCTATCGATTTGTACAAGAAAAAAAATAAGCATAAAAATACCGGCGGACAGGTTGTCAAATCGTTACTGGCTGGCTTTCTTTCGCTAGGTGCTTTACAGGCATTTGGCCAGCATGGCAGCGAAGCCGCGGCGCCGGTGACAGGTTTCTTCTCCGACGCACATATATTCCGGTTCCTGCTGTTTGGCATCATAGCGCTGGAATTGATCACCATATTTGTTCTGGTGTACTGGATCCGCTTTTTCACCGGGATTGAAGCGTTACAAAGAGAAAAAGGTATAGAGCGGAAAACCCACCTAAAAGATGCTTCTTCCTGGTGGAGCCGTGTTAATAAGATGAAACCCATGGAAGAGGAAGCTTCTCTTGACGTAGGGCATAGCTACGACGGGATTAAAGAGCTGGATAATGTAACGCCGCCCTGGTTTACCATCGCCTTCATCGCTTCTATCCTATTCGGGATCGGGTACCTCTGGCATTATCATGTGTCCAAAGCCGGGCCTAACCAGTATGAAGAATATGAAATTGCAATCACCAAAGCCAATCTTGAAAAGGAAGCATACATGAAGTTAAAAGGCGACGCCATCAATGAAAATACCGTAACCATGCTGGATGATGCAGGTATTGAAGCAGGCAAAGCATTATACACCAGCAACTGCTCTGCCTGTCACGGCAATGCCGGCCAGGGTGGTGTGGGACCTAATTTAACTGACGACTACTGGCTACATGGCGGCAGCATCGGCGATATTTTTAAAACGATCAAACTCGGCGTTGTGGAAAAGGGTATGATGAGCTGGAAAGATGTGTTTTCGGCCGAGCAAATTGCGCAATTAGCCAGCTATATCAAATCGACAAAGGGTAGTAAACCAGCAGGCGCCAAGGAACCCCAGGGCGAATTATATAAGGAAGCACCCCAAACAAAGCATGCAGATACCGCAAAAACAGACAGCACACAAACGGCGAAATTGTAAGCCGGTATAAAAAAATGGAAACAAATATAGATGATATCGGTCCTCAAAAAGTAGGCAACAGTTTTCGGGACAGGCACAGCAACGTAACTGATAAGGGTAAACGTAAATGGATCTACGCATTAAAGCCCCGGGGTAAGCTATACCAATACCGCAACTACCTGTCTTTTTTATACCTGGGCTTATTTTTCGCACTTCCCTTCATCAAAATAAACGGCTTGCCGGCCATACAATTAAATTTTACCGAGGCGAAGTTCATACTGTTCGGTAAAATTTTCTGGCCCGATGATTTCTTCATCTTCGCCATAGCAATGATCGCATTTATAGTTTTCATTGCTTTGTTTACAGTAATCTATGGCCGGGTATTTTGTGGCTGGATGTGTCCGCAAACCATCTTCATGGAATTTGTATTCCGGAAGATAGAATGGTGGATAGAAGGCCCTCCCGGCCAACAGAAAAAACTCAATGAGGGGTCGTGGACAAGAGAGAAACTGATAAAAAAAACGTCCAAGCATTTTATTTACCTGTTTATCTCGCTTTTAATTGCGCACACCTTTCTCTCCTATATATTGGGCATAAAAGAAGTATTGAACCTCATCAAACATCCGGTTTCGGAAAACGCCGGCTTATTTGCAGGCCTTCTATTTTTTACAGGCCTCTTTTATTTTGTTTTTGCTTTTGTAAGAGATATTGTTTGTACTACTATTTGTCCTTACGGCAGATTACAAAGCGTGCTCTTTGATAAAGATACGATGCAGGTATCTTACGATTACAATCGTGGCGAACCCAGAGGAAAGATCAAAAAAGGCATGAACCAGCACCTGGGCGATTGTATCGATTGTAAATTATGCGTAAACGTATGTCCTACCGGTATTGATATACGAAACGGTGTGCAAATGGAATGCGTGGGCTGCACCGCCTGCATCGATGCCTGTAACGCTGTAATGGATAAAATAAACCGCCCTTTAGGATTGATCCGCATGGCCTCGGAAAACCAGATCTCTCAAAAGCAACCCTTTCGCATTAACGGGAAGATCAGGTTTTATTCTACGCTCCTATTGGTTCTGGTAGGATTGATGTCGTTCCTGCTGTTGTCCAGAAAAAGCATCGACACTTCGATATCAAGAGTGAAAGGCCAGCTGTACCAGGAGATAGGAAAAGATTCGCTCTCTAATTTGTTCCAGGCTAAGATCATCAACAAAACGCATAGTGATGTACAATATGAGCTAAAAGTGGAGGGAGATATTCCCGGCACTATCAAAATGATCGACGCCAGGCACCATACGTTAAAAGCTGAGAGCCTGAACCATACCACCTTTTTTATAGCAGTTCCGGTAAATAAGATAAAGGCCCGGTCTTCTAAAATCAGGATCAGTGTATATGGTAACGGGCAAAAGATACAAACCCTCTCCTCTACCTTCCTGGGACCTTTTATTTAATCTCAAAAATCAAACACATGAATTGGGGAAACAGAGTCATTATTATACTGGTTGTATTTGTTGCAGGAATCATATCTATGGTCTGTATATCTATGCGTCAGACCAACGAGGTAGTGGATGCGAATTATTATGAGCGGGAAATGAAATACCAGCAGGTTATTGATGGCAAGAAAAATCTTCTTTCACTGGATGATTCTGTCACCATCAAAAAAGATGGCGCCTTTATAAAAATTGCGTTTCCACCTTCGACGGTAGCCCGGCTAGACTCAGGATCTATACAATTCATGAAATTGTCGGATGCCAAAGATGACAAATTCATTCCTATGAGTGGCAGTAAAACAGTACTTTACCAGGTACCGCTTGGTTACATAGCTACGGGGCTCTACAAAGTACGTGTGGAGTGGAGCAATGAAGGAAAGCCATATTATCACGAGC
>JBQGCI010000190.1:0-5767 GCA_052038405.1 Acinetobacter pittii | reverse complement strand
CGGTTGCCCTCGCTCAACTCAAACGTAGTGCTGCCATCGCATATCCAGCGCGCCGGCTCCGCGCCCTGCTGATAGCTTAAAGTCTGTATTTCCACCTTATCGGCTACCATAAAAGCCGAATAGAAACCTAAACCAAACTGGCCGATAATTTCATTTGCATCTTTCGCCTCTTTAAATTTTTCGAGGAACTCACTGGCACCAGAAAAAGCCACCTGGTTAATATATTTCTTGATCTCCTCAGCGGTCATACCAATACCGTTATCAGAAATTGTGATGGTTTTGGCGTCTGCATCGAGCTTCACCTGAACCAATGGTTCTCCTAATTCGCCCTGGAACTGACCTAGGGACACCAGTCTTTTTGCTTTCTGAATAGCATCTACTGCATTAGAAACCAATTCACGAAGAAAAATTTCATGATCGCTGTACAAAAACTTCTTAATGATAGGGAAGATGTTCTCTGTGTGGATTGAAATAGTACCTTTTTCCTGAACCATATACTGATTTTTTTTCGATTTCAATCAAAATTGATACCGTTGTGCCTTAAAGGTCAGATTGTCAGATTTCGTGAAAATAATTCAGGGATGGAGATATCCGGGCCAGATCCGGATTAGCTGCGGAATACAGGATACCAGAGCTCGAAAATAATCGGTTGAATTTCCAACGGTAACCGTTGTAGGTATCGGCCTTAGCGTTTGAATGAACAAGCGGCCACTTTTATGTTCGAGCTTGGGCCGTATCGGGACCAGGTACGGGTAGCGGACTATGTGGCAGATACCTGTCAGCCCTGTAGGGTGTTATATGAAACCAACAATAAGGAGATTAAAAGGGTTGGTATTTCACCCGGCAAGCTGATGATTAATCATTTACTTTATCTTAGTATGATGTATAATAAAAACTTTTTTCAGGTAAACAGTGATATAGAGTGGGCAGAGCTGGGGAATGGTGTATCGCGGCAAATGCTGGGACATGATGGGCAAATGATGATGGTAAAGGTAAAATTTGAAGCCGGAGCTGTGGGCGCTGTGCACCGGCACCCGCATATACAGGTGAGCTATATTGAAAGCGGCGTTTTTGAATTGACGATAGGAGAGGAGACCCGGATTTTAAGACAGGGTGACGGCTACTTTGTACCACCCGATGTCTTACATGGGTGTTTATGTATGGAGGCGGGCGTATTAATCGACGCGTTTACCCCCGCCAGGGAAGATTTTCTTGCTGAGCAGCCCTGATCTTCATCGAATGATGGCAGGGCCTGCTGTTTGACTGGCACCCACTTGTCTAAAGTATTGAAACAGGTGTGTGAAGCTGTCTACTTTCAGACCCCTGGTATAACCTGAAGTTGGCAATACGACATCAATCCGGAAAGCGGCACTTTTTACGGTGCGGCTTTTATATTTTTAATCCAATACGCCATGAGCAACAGAGATATGAAATAAAAGGGCGGTAACTGTTTCAACGCGGTTTTAATAACCGGAAAAATAATATACTTGCAGTTCAAACAAACCTTCTTAATTGCTATTAACAAATTAGTTTCAAATGCATACCCTGTTGCCTTTTCTTTTAGCTATGGTAGCGGCTATTGTTGTGCTGCAAATGTTTGCCGTTAAACTAAAAATTGCGTATCCTGTTTTACTGGTGGTAGCCGGCCTCCTGGTAAGTTTTATCCCGGGTTTGCCCGTAGTGAAGATTAATCCGGATCTGATCTTCTTCCTTTTCCTGCCGCCTTTGTTATTTGAAGCGTCGTGGAGCATCTCATTTAAAGAAATGCGTAAATGGTACCGTATCATTACCAGCTTCGCTTTCCTGGTCGTTTTTTTCACTGCATTATCGGTTGCCGTTGTGGCCAATCATTTTATACCGGGCTTTACCATTGCGCTGGGCTTTTTATTAGGTGGTATTGTTTCACCGCCAGACGCTGTAAGTACAGCAGCAATAACAAAATTCGTAAAGATTCCACGATCCACCTCGGCCATATTGGAGGGGGAAAGTCTGTTGAACGATGCGTCTTCGCTGATTATTTTCCGGTTTGCGTTAGTGGCGGTCGGAACCGGGCAGTTTATCTGGCAGGATGCTGCTGTCAGCTTTTTGTGGATGGTGATGGGCGGTGCTGGTATCGGCCTGTTATTAGCCTGGTTATTTGTTCAGGCGCATAAAAGGCTGCCTACCGATGCCTCCTCTGATATTGCGCTTACGCTGATAGAGCCTTATTTCATGTACTGGATTGCCGAACAGTTGCATAGCTCAGGTGTTTTGGCGGTTGTAACAGGAGGATTGTACATGTCGGCTCAGCGGCTGAAATTTTTGAACAGTGCCAGTCGTATACGCGGTTACAGCGTTTGGGAAAGCTTTGTGTTTATTTTAAATGGTATTGTGTTTTTAATAATAGGGCTGGAGCTCCCTGAAATTGTAGCCGGTATCCGCTCCAGCGGTATTCCCCTGCCTACGGCTATCGGCTACGGTGTATTGGTAACGGTGGTATTGATCCTTGCCAGGATGATCAGCAGTTATGCAGCTTTGGTAGCGACCCTGATTTTCAGGCGCCGGGCGTTACCCCATGCCTATAACAGGCGCAGGAGGTACCTGATGCCCCTCCTCCTGGGCTGGACGGGAATGCGCGGTGTAGTGTCGCTGGCCGCTGCCTTATCCATACCCGTTACTTTAGACAATGGTTCTTTATTCCCGCACCGGGACCTCATATTGTTTATCACTTTTGTGGCCATATTATTAACCCTGTTGGTACAGGGGCTTACCTTGCCTTTCATTATAAAACGCACGCATTTATTTGACGGGATTTTCAGGGAGGCAGAAGAGGAGGAAACCCGAAAAAAAATGAAACATGGCCTGAAGCAGCATGTATACGAAGTGCTGAAGAGTCGTTATGAAAACGACCTGAACGGCCATGCAGGGATAGAAAAGATTTTAAAGCAATGGGACGAAAGAGCTAAAGCGGCAGATGATAGCTGGATGAATGGAAAAACCAAAGATATTTTTGTGGAATTACTGGAAAGTCAACGCCAGTACTTAACCGAGCTCAATAAAGATCCGTCTGTTGACGAAGAGATCATCCGGCAGCAGCTGTACCAGATAGATCTTGAGGAAGAACGGCTTAAAATTATTTAGCAGATGATTTTAAAATGAATCTCCCCTCGCAACAGGGGAGATTTTATTCGATCTATGGTCAATGCTGTCGTGTCTTCTTCAAAAAACGGATGGTGAGAAAAATAGCCGAAAAGCTCAGGCCGCTAATAAAACCAACCCATACGCCTTTTTCAGCCATACCGAAATGAAAAGCCATCAGGTAACCGAGCGGAATACCTAATACCCAGTAAGCAATAAAAATAAAAAGAGTAGGAACATTCACGTCTTTAATACCTCTTAGCAATCCGGCGCTGGTAGCCTGTACCGCATCGGGTATCTGGAAAGCAGCGGCAAATAATAATAAAGCAGCAGCAATACTGATCACTTTTTCCTCATGATTGAAAAGCAGCGGCAGCTGCTGTTTGAATACCGCAAATAAAACACAACAAACGGCCCCGTAAATTAAGGCCAGCACGACCGTACTTTTACCTATAACCGCTATCCTTTTCCAGTTAGAGCTGCCAAAAGCGTGACTCACTCTTATAGAACCGGCCTGCGATAATCCCAGCGATACCATAAAGGCAAAAGCCGCAGAGCTCAGGGCAATTTGGTGTGCGGCCTGTTCAGCGGCACCTATGGTACCTACAAGGATGCCCGATACAGCAAAAGCGCCCGCTTCCATACCTATTTGTAAACTGCTGGGTATTCCTATTTTTAAAAGCTGTATAAGCGTCTCTTTTTTGATCTTCCACTGCGTTTTTGATACAGCCATATATTTCTTAAATACTTTATGGTTCAATATCACAATTCCGAGCAAAACAAAGATCGTAACACGGGTGATCAAAGTAGCATAGCCGGCGCCGGTCAGCTCCAGGCGGGGAAAGCCCCAGTTGCCGTATATCAGCAACCAGTTTAAAAATACGTTTAACGGGATGGCTGCTATTGATAAAGCCATAGCTGTTTTGGTATATTGTAAACCGTCGGCAAATTGCTTCAGGGTCATGAACAATACCATGGGAATAATAGAAAAGCTCATTAATGTCATAAACGGCATCGCCAGCTTCACTACTTCCGGATCCTGTTTGAGATGCAGCAATATGTCACGTCCGAAAAATAATCCCAGCGATATCAGCACTCCAAATACCGCACAAAGCCAAAACCCGTTGAAGAAATAGTGCGATACCTGCTGCTTGTCGAATTTACCATGAGCCAGCGATACCATCTGTGCTACCGAAATAGTAACGCCGATGCCAAAGATGAACGGGATGTTGATCACATTTAATACCAAAGCGGCGGCGGCCAGTTGCTTATAGCCGGTATAGCCGATCATCGCCGTATCGATCAGGTGCAGGCTCATTTGAGCCAGTTCACCAAAAATAATAGGAAGGGCCAGTTTTAGAGTATTCCTGGCTTCAGTTTTATAAGAAAGGTACATGAGAACTGTATGATGTTAACGAAAGCAAATGATAGTATGGCCAATATTTTGGTTATGATGTGTAATACATGATGGTGTCGTATTGAAATGAAACCTGTCCGTTTTGCTGGTATCGGTGATAAAGATCATGCATTTCGCTCAACACTTCATCATGCAATAAGCCTTGCTGGGGCATGAACGATGAAGACAGCGCTCTTCCTTTAAAACCTTCCCAATCGAAATACTGGCTATTGGTAAGAACCTGTTGCCGCATTTGACGGGGATGAAGAAAATCAGTGATTACATCAATATCGAATTTCCGGTGTTGCGAAGCCCTGTACTCAGGGATCCGGCGACGCAGGATTTCTTCGTAGCCGGCTGTAAACGGTGCATCATCTTTTCGTATATTCCATATCAGCAGAATGTGACCATCAGGTTTCAGGATCCGCATAAATTCTTTTTTCGTTTCTACCGGGTCAAACCAATGAAAAGCGGTTCCGGCTACGATCAGATCAATGGTATGATCTGCCAGCTGTGTTACTTCTGCCGAACCATCCATAATTTTCAGACGGGCATCCGAGCCATATAGGTCGCTACAGGCCTGGCGCATCGCTTCATTCGGTTCCACGGCATAGGTTAAATGGCCATGGTCTAAAAATAACTCTGTTAAAAAACCTGTGCCTGCACCTATATCAGCGACGGTATGGTCCCGGCTAAGATTCATCTCTTTTCTTAGTATATCGATAACTTCCTTAGGGTACCTGGGTCGATATTTAATATAGTCTGCAACGCGGTTGGAAAAGCGTTGTTTCGGATCTGTCATACAATTATAATTTTTCGATTACCATCGCACTGGCGCCACCGCCGCCATTACAAATGCCGGCGGCTCCATATTTTGCATCGTGTTGCTTCAATACGTTGATCAGCGTTACCATAATCCTGGCCCCGCTGGCTCCCAAAGGATGGCCCAAAGAAACAGCGCCGCCGTTGACGTTTACCTTAGCGGGATCCAGTTTAAGCCTCCTGGTATTCTCTATGCCTACAACACTGAAAGCTTCATTAAGTTCCCAGAAATGGATATCTTCTTTGGTCAGCCCGGCTTTGGCAAGGGCTTTGGGTAAAGCCAGCGACGGGGTAGTAGTGAACCATTCGGGAGCCTGTTCTGCATCAGCATAAGACAGGATTTTAGCAATAGGTTTTAATCCCAATGCTTCGCACTTTTCTTTGCTGATCAAAATCACTGCTGCTGCACCATCGTTCATGGTACTGGCGTTG
>JBQGCI010000189.1:0-7008 GCA_052038405.1 Acinetobacter pittii | reverse complement strand
AAAGTTTTTAATGGCTTCCGTCCACATACTAAATAAAATAAAATTAGTGTCCAGGTTGGCCTGCCTCAACTCTGTAGCAGCAGATGACATACCTTTTGCAACTTCCTCGCGGAACAAGGCAATACCCTGTCCTCTTAGCTTAGCCGCTTCACGTTCTGCCTCTGCACTGATCTTAATCGCATTACCTTCGGCTTCTGCCGACTTGGTTTTGGTGATCAACAGCGCCTGGCCTTCGTTTTCAGCTGCGGCCTTCAGGTTATTACTGGCTACCACTTTACTCATCGAATCGAGGATCATCTTATCAATAGTAATATCGTTTATCTGCAGATCCTGTAAATGAAAACCCCACTCTTCCAGCGTCTGGTCAATTTCGACCTTTACATATTGTACGATCTCGCGACGCAATCCCAATACTTCTGCCTGCTTTTTAGTTGCCACAAACGAGCGCACATTACCTTCAATCGTTTTGATCAGGGCCTGCATCAGGTCGCGGTCACTGATAAATTTAAAAGCCACTTTCTTAATCGTTGCCTCATCTTCGTTTTGTACGGCATACAACAACATCGCTTTGAAGTACACATTGGCCTGATCCTGCGTTACTGCCTGGAATTCCAACTCTACCGAACGGTTTTGTGTGGACACTCTTTTGAAAAGCTGCTCTATTAACGGAATTTTAAAGCGCAACCCCGGGCGGGCAATACGCTGATATTTACCAAACATGGTAATAACGCCAATGTACCCCTGGTTAATCGTAAACAGGCCGCTAAATAATATGATGAGTATAACTACTACCCACCAGTAACTTAAAAATTCCATAGTGTTTATTTTTATAAAAATATCGATAAATATATAAATCAGCTAACGACCGATCCACAAAAAAAACGTCGCTTATTTCGCTTGTGCCAGGTCAACAGCCTTTATACTACCGGCAACATCGTCCCTTTTTCTTCCCATACCTGTACCAGGTTAATCAATACTTCAACTGATTTCTGCATATCCTGCACACTCACATATTCCTGTTTGCTATGGAAAGCCATTTCGCCGGTGAAAATATCGGGACAAGGCAAGCCCATAAATGACAAACGCGAGCCATCGGTGCCTCCCCGGGCGCTGTCCTGCCTGAAATCGACTTCACTGCGCTTCATAGCCTCTTTCACATACTCACCGATCTGCGGATAATTCTTTAACACATCTTTCATATTGCGGTATTGCTCCCTGCTTTCAAAAGTATAAGTAGCGCCATCATACCTCCCGGTAGCCTGCTTTGCAAACTGCTCTAAACGCTTTTCATGCAGCTTCAGCATTGAAGTATCAAAATCGCGGATAATAAAATGAACGACGGCTTTTTCAACAGTACCTTCCATTTGTACCGGGTGCACGAAACCCTCGCGGTCTTCTGTATTCTCCGGACTAAAAGAATCCCTGGGCAACAGATCCAAAAAGGTACCCGCTACTTTCATTGCGTTCACCAGCTTACCCTTGGCATAACCGGGATGAGCGCTTATTCCAAAAAAAGTCACCGTAACACCGTTGGCACTAAAAGTCTCATCGGTATAGGTACCCCGTTTACCACCATCAAGCGTGTAGCCAAAATCAGCGGCCAGTTTTTTCAGGTCTACCTTTTCTACCCCCCGCCCCACTTCCTCATCAGGTGTAAACAATATTTTGATATCACCGTGCTTTACTTCAGGATGGGTAACGAGGTAATTAGCCAGGTCCATAATTATAGCAACTCCTGCTTTATCATCGGCCCCTAACAAAGTAGTTCCGGATGCCGTAATAATATCGTCGCCAATACGCTTTTTCAGGTACGAATGCTGCCTGACAGAGATCACCTGCGAAGGGTCATCTGGCAACACGATGTCTTTTCCGTCAAAATTGGTATGAACGATCGGCTTAACACCCGTACCGGAACAATCGGGTGCCGTATCTACATGACTGCAAAAGCAAATTACAGGAACCTTTTTATCGGTATTGCCCGGTATGGTAGCATATACATAACCATGCTCATCCAGTTGCGCATCTGCAACGCCCATCTGCCGCAATTCATTCACCAGTATTCTGCTTAAATCCTTTTGTTTTTCTGTAGAGGGGAAGCGGTCAGTATTGGGGTCACTTTGCGTATCTACGGTAACGTATTTCAGAAAACGGCTCGCAACACTAAAATCATAATCACTGATCATTCAATAATATTTTATCGGTTATGGGTACTTTTCAGGGTCTTTGCAAATTTAAGGGTTGCGGGGTAAAGAAGCCAATAAATCAATCCATAAAAAACCCCAAAGTATCATCAAATATACCCTGGGGATTTTATATATACAATACTACGAATTAGGGAGTTATAATTAAAGGAGTTTTCCCTTCAATACCTACTAATTCAAGGTCGAAGATCAGATCTTTACCTGCCAGCGGATGGTTACCATCGAGTGTTACCGCATCCTCTTTGATCTCTGTAACAACTACCTGGAACTGCTGACCACTTGGATCGCTCATCACCAGCGGCATCCCAACTTCCAGCTGCATATCTTCAGGAAAACGATCTTTCGGCATATCGATTAACATTTCGTCGTTTTTAGGGCCATACGCCTCTTCCACAGGTATGTTAATGGTCTTCTTTTGACCCACTTCCATACCGGTAACGCCATCGTCAAAACCTTTAATCACCATACCACTCCCCACTTCAAACTCAAGCGGATCCCGGCCTTCGGAACTATCAAATGTCTCACCGGTAGTTAACTTGCCGTGATAATGCACTTTTACTTTATCACCTTTTTTTACTTGTTGCATTTTTTTCTTGTTTGTTGTTTTTTATCCCAGCTTTTAATAACTGCTTATTATCGTTTCCTGACCGTTCGTTGCGGCGCGCCCGTTACGGTTCGAAAGGAGTTGTTGCACGCTTCTACTAGAGTGCAGTATCCACACGAAAAATATATCCAAAGCTGCCTTCTCTGTAACCGAAGGTAGGTCTTTTTAATTTGGCACCTGTTTTTTGTCAAAAAAGCATGCGATATTCGCGCCCATGAATGAGGATCAGTACAAAGAATTGCGTATCGTATATATGGGTACACCCGAATTTGCAGTAACCAGTCTCAAAACCCTGGTGGAAGCCGGTTGCCAGGTAGTAGCAGTCATTACCGCCCCCGACAAACCCGCGGGACGCGGTATGGAAGTACAGCAAAGCGCGGTAAAAAAATATGCCGTCAGCAAAAACCTGCCTGTTCTTCAACCCGAAAAGCTAAAAAATCCTGCCTTTTTAGAGGAACTGAAAGCGCTAAAGGCCGACCTGCAGATATGTGTTGCCTTTCGCATGTTACCTGAATCAGTATGGAATATGCCCCCCATGGGTACCATCAACCTCCATGGTTCTCTGTTACCTCAATACAGGGGTGCAGCACCTATTAACTGGGCTGTGATCAACGGCGAGCAAGAAACCGGCGTTACCACCTTCAGGCTCAAACACGAAATAGATACGGGGGATATATTATTACAGGAAAGCTTCCCCATTAAAGAAACTGACACGGCCGGAACGGTACACGATATAATGATGCATATAGGAGCAGCTTTATTACTAAAAACGGTTAAAGGGCTGGCTAACAACAGCCTCAAAGAAATGCCGCAATTGCTGTCTACCAATGCCACCTTACATCATGCCCCCAAGATCTTCACCGAAACCTGCAGGATTAACGCTGATCAGACTACAGATGCCGTCTATAACCTGATCCGCGGACTGTCTCCCTACCCTGCCGCATTTACCTTTTTGAAGGGGAAAAAATTAAAGATCTACCAGGCTGAAAAAGTAAAAACGACACCTGACCGGGCAGCGGGCGAGTTTAGTTCTGATGGTAAAACGTTTTTGCACCTGGCCTGCGCAGACGGATGGCTCAACCTGCTCGAGATACAATTAGAAGGAAAAAAAAGAATGTCGACAGTAGATTTTTTAAGAGGCTACCGGTTTTAATGCAAGCTGGTTTTTACTCATGCCGCCACACCTTGAAGATAAATTACAAAAGTGGAATCCAACTCCGTTTTTGCATATTTTCGTAAAAATGGAATCTTATGATCAAAAGGCCATTCTGCCCTTTGCAAAAGAATCCTTAGTTCAATTCAGGGCGCTTTGTATCACCGGCCCCGGGCAAAGCCAATACCGCATCCATGTTTTCAGGAATCCGCTACTGGCAAAAGAACAGCCTCTACCACAAACAAAGTAGGCTCGTTTATGGCGGGAATGAAACTGAGCCGCTAAACGAGCATACCAGCATTATATCATGGAAAGATACAGACGATAATTAAAAGGATCGCTAATAGGTCACCATCACATTAAATTTATCAGCGTTACCTAATTGTAGTTTTTGAGCAGCAGCTTCGCTGATCCGTATATCAAATCCTTCACTGTATTGAATGCCCTTCATTTTGCCCAATACTTTTGCATATACTACTTTATTATTAGCCGTATTAGTGAGTTTCACGAGGCTGCCCGGCGCAGCATTATCCATCAATAAATAATACTTGCCATCATTCCAGCCACGGTCTGTTTTGAAAATACCGGAAGTAAAAGATCTTTCGTAAGCCAGATTAGGGTTTACCCTTTTCAAATAATCCGCTTTAAAATAACCAGCTTCATCCGGCGTAGTGGCCTCAGCATCGTTCCGTGCAGTGATTTTCTCAGAAACCAGGCTTTCTGCTTTCTGATTTTCTTCTCTCTGCCTGGTATCGTTCAAAGCGCTCTCTGCTGCAGCCGCTTCTTCCGCCGCCCGTGCCGCCTGGTCGGCCTGGGTTTTGGCAAGCGCCTCCGCCTCAACAGCAGCAACAGAAGGCTTTCCGTCGAAGGAAAGGAAACGGCTGGCAACAAAACCGGTAGTACCCTCAGCGTTTTTAACCTCCGACCAGTCACTATCCACTTTACGGATATAAGTCAATACTTCGTCAGCCTGGGCCATACCCACCACTTCCTGGTCGGTTGACGGACCCTTGCGTATATTGATGCGGGTCCCAAAAGCGGTAACGGTTTGGGTAGGTGCTGCCGGTTTAGGAGTCACCGCTTTTTTATTGCCCAACTGTAAAAATCTGGACGCCACAAATCCTTCTACGCCGTCTTTGGTACGAATGGATGTCCATTCAGCATTTACGTTTTTCAATACTTCTACCGTCTCATCCTGCTGCGCCACACCTACTACTTCCTGATCGGTAGCAGGCCCTTTACGAATATTGATATTGCTGCCCGACACCGTAGCATTGCCTGTAGAACGGGCTGCAACGGGTCGCCTGGACCCGGCGGCGTTCTTATCGTCCGACGTCAAAAACTGTGAAGCCACAAATCCTTCCACACCGTCCTTAGTACGGATAGAGGTCCACTCACTATTCACCTTTTTAATGATATCCACCGTTTCATCCTGCTGCGCTACTCCAATTACCTCCTGGCCGGTGGCAGGTCCTTTGCGGATATTAATATTAGTGCCTGAAACGGTAGCCGTGCCGATGGCTTTTGCTGCAGAACGCGCCGGTTTAGATTCCGCTTTCTTTTCCACGATTTCTAAAAACTCCGAGGCGGCAAAACCCTCAACACCCGCACTGGTTCGTACCCAGCTCCATTCATTGTCCACTTTTTTAAGAACCTCCAGTATTTCATCCTGTTTGGCCGTACCTATAACCGGCTGATCGGTAGCCGGGCCTTTGCGGATATTGATATTGGTGGCTTTCACCGAAGCCTGGCCAATCGTTTTGGTATGGGTTGCCGTGTTACCTTTGGGGCTGGCATCATTGCCGGCAGGAGCCGGGGCCGCTCCATCAAAATATCCTACGATAATGCTTTTATCTTTTCCAACAGCATCGCCATCAATTTTATTCCAGCTTTTCAGATCCTTTACAGGCACTTTATTAAAACGGCTGCTGATACTGCTCAGGCTTTCCCTGCCCGCTACTTCATAATACACAGGCGTTTTCCCTTTTTTCCGCGAAAGATTGTCAGCGGTTAAAGGAATTTTTATTTTCTCGCCAACCGCAAGGCCCTTATCTTTATCAAAGCCGTTCGCAGCAGCTATCTCTGCTACCTTTACTCCATAGACCCGGGCGATCGAATACAAACCTTCTTTAGGCTGCACCTGGTGTACCAGTACGGCACCTTTACCCGATTTTTCGGCCACCAGCCTGACGCTTTGAGCCATTACCCATCCAGACGATATAACAAAACCTGCCAGTAAAAAGTATTTCTTCATAACTAAATTGATCCTTTAAATGCTTCGCGAATTTACAATAAAGATAAATGGCAAGTACAGGGTATTTACTAAATATGTCCCAAAATCAGCAAATGGGGGCCTCCAGGGTATTGAACCAGAGCTGCTTAAACACAGAAACGGCAGGTCACATCGTTTGACCGGTTCCTGCCAGCAACCTGCTTATGGCATTCTTTAAAGGTTGATGATATAGATCCGTTTCAACAGCCCCCAGCCCAACAATTTGCATACGGCAACGTTATATAGGAGGCAGTTTCATTCAAATCACTACCTTTGCGCCGCTATGCAAATCGAAGTTTTAAAATCCAAGATCCATCGCGTTACCCTCACCGAGGCCAACCTCGATTATATGGGCAGCATTACCATTGATGAAGACCTGATGGATGCTGCGGGCTTAATTGAAAATGAAAAGGTTCAGGTTGTGAACGTTAACAATGGCGAACGGCTGGAAACCTATGTGATCCGGGGCAAACGCGGCAGCGGTACCATTTGCCTGAATGGCCCTGCTGCCCGCAAGGGAATGGCCGGCGATATCATCGTGATCATAGCTTATGCGATTATGGATTTCGGGGAAGCCAAAACACACCAGCCTAAAGTGATCTTTCCGAAATCGGGTAATAAGTTATAACTACCAGTATTTCCTGAATGACCCCAAAAACAACCACCTACACCCAGTATGTATTCTTTTTGGGGCTGGGAGTATTACTGGTTGGGTGGTCTTTAAAAAGCTTAACTGCCGAAGACCGCTTACAGATCACCCATGCCCTGGAAAAAGGAC
>JBQGCI010000188.1:0-5184 GCA_052038405.1 Acinetobacter pittii | reverse complement strand
CAGTGATATTGAATAAATGAATGCTTTTCCAGTTGAAGTTAAGGCGCCCATAAATGGCTCCATACTTATATTTTGAATAGGTATCCGTTGCAACAGAACCGGTAGCTCCTGCAATCGAGTTAAGTAAAGCATCAACCGTATAGCCAGATCCGGAAAGCAAAGATGCTTTATTTTCTGTACGTTGAAGAGTTGCTCCAATAAAAGTGGATATTCTTCCGGCACTTAAAATTGTTGTTGAATAATCCAACTGGGGTTCGATAATCCAGCTGCTTAAAAATTTATGGCCGAATATGGCAGCGCCTCTTGGATCGCTAGCCGGATCCTGCGCCGCTATGGGTTGGGCGCTGTATTCATCAAATCTTATTTCATGGTAACCTGCGCTGGTTTTAAAACTTAGCGCATTTGTGAACCGATAACTGATTAAACCATTGGTCATAAACCTGGCAGATTGTCCCCGGTTTTTTTGGAAAAGATTTTTGTATGGGTTACCAAATGCATAACCGTTTTCCTGCCATTGCAGTATACCGTGGGCGTTAAATGGCTCGTACATATTAGGTGGCATACTTATATACTGTGTCATGTCTTCTGCCGGTAATTCGCTTTTGTTGGATGCAAAAGAACTATTCAATGTCATACTGAATTTGTTGTTTTGCGATACATGAGTGGCGCTCATACTTAAAGACGCCCTTTGCTCATAAAAATCGCCTGGGAATACGGTTGTTTCTTTGTAATAATCGCCATGCAAAGTATATTTCAGAAAACGTGTATTATGAGTAAAGCCTATTTGCATGTTGGCAGATCGTGCCGTATTGCCGATTAATCTTTCCTTCCAGTTAATATACCTCGTAGTATCCCAAAGCAAAAGGTCCGGAGCATTATATAGGTCGGGTTCTATATTATCATTTACAAAAGCTTCCCGCCGCATTTGCAGGTATCCTGCTGTATTTAAAAAATCTGCAGTGGCTGCAGGCTTACCCCAGCCCGTTTGGAAGCTGATATCCAGCTTTTGAGCAATGCCTTTTCCTTTTTTGGTAGTAATGAGAATAACACCATTGGCACCACGGCTGCCGTAAATAGAAGTGGCATCGGCATCTTTTAGCACTTCTATACTTTCTATGTCACCCGGATTGACAGTATTAAACGGGTTATTGGCCATTAATCCGCTTCTTTGGGTAAGCTGGTCTCTGTCCGTTAAGAAGGGAACTCCATCAATGACAAACAACGGACTATTCCCATTTTGAATGGAGTTTTGACCTCTCAATCTTACCGAAAACCCCGAGCCGGGCAAACCATTGGCCTGGGTAATAAACAGGCCCGGAATTCGCCCCTGTAGTGTCGCGAGCGGGTTAGATACAGGTTGTGTTTCAATATCTTTACTGGTTATTTTTGAAATGGTTCCGGTGCTGGTTTTTCGAGTAGTAGCATAATAACCTTTTACCAGGGTTTCTTCCAGGTCGACGATTGCCTGCCTCATCTTTACAAATAAAAAAGTGCCGCCATTAATTGGGACGGTTTGGGATATATAACCAACTGCTGAGAAGATAAGTATACCATCTGGTCTGACGCTAGAAATTTTAAATATCCCCTTATCATCTGCAATTATTGTTCGGCCTGTTTCTTTCACTGAAACGGTAACAGCCGGGATGGGTTCTGCTGATTCATTAGTTACCTTACCTTGCACTTCCAACAGGTCTTTAGAGGTGGAGTCGTCAGTTCCGGGCCATGCCTTTGATTGAATGATAATATGATTCGCTTCGATGACATAGGAAAGGGGCTGGCCCCTGAAGCACCTGTCCAGTGCGTTTGTCAAACTCGCATTTTTAACCGATATGCTAACTGGAGACGCGCTTTTTATCTGCTCTCTGGTGTACACAAAAAAGTATCCCGTTTGTTGCTGTATAGCAATTAATGCATTTTCCAGCGGTACCTTTTTGAGCGTGAGGGAAACCGTTTGTGCGGGACTATTCTTGGAGGCCAGCAATAGGAATGGCAATATTATGGTGAACAGGTGTTTCAAGGTAGCAATAGGTACAGGGGTGCGCCTGCAATGTATAATTTGCATAGATTTGTACTGTTTGGGTTCTGAAATCAAATGATATGAGTCAATTGTTAGCAGGGTGACCCAAATATGCGCCGCTTCGTCTAGACCACGAAGCGGTTTTTATTGAGCCCCCTTTTTACTTAACTATCGGGATAATACATATAGCGTATTGTTTTTTAATTTAAAAGAGAGGTGGCCGTTTAATTCCAGCGTTTTTAAAATTTCTTCCAAAGGGGTGTTTCTCGAAAACCTTGCAGTGAAGAGTTGGTGTGTTGTGCCTTCGTAAACAATACTCAACCCAAACCATGTTTTCAGCTGGTCCATCATTTGTGGCAGGCTGGCATCTTTAAATATAAATAAGCCTTGCTTCCATCCCATAACGGTTTCCATGTCCGTTACGCCTCGCGCGCGTATAGACCCGGACGATACTACTGCCTGTGATCCTGGTTGAAGCGTTATATCTCGGCCAGCCGGTGCCGCTACAGTTACACGCCCTTCCAACAAGGTTACGGTTTTCGATGTATGGTTGACATATGAGGCTACATTAAAACGTGTTCCTAATACTGTTACTACCGTACTGTCTTTCATATACACTTTGAATGGTCGCTGGCTGTTGTGCGCCACTTCAAAATAGGCCTCTCCGCTTAACATTACCGCACGTTCATCACCGGTAAACTTTCCGGAATAGGATATGCTGCTGGCAGCATTGAGCCATACCCGCGTGCCATCGCTTAAATGAACCTGGAATAGCTTACCCGCCGGTGTTGTTAGTGTTTGGAGCCCTTTATCTCCCCCGTTTTTATATAACAGGGTACTATCATTTACCTTCTGTATTTTTTGCTCCCCCGCCGGTTCGATCAGGCCCATGGGTGTTTCCAATAGATTGATAACCTTACCATCAGCCAATTGAAGTAACACGGCGTTGGAATCTGTTCCGGCAACCATCCCATCAAATTGATGGGGCGTTGAAGTAGCGGGCCTGCTACTTTGATCATGTACACCCATATACACCGCTACCGCTACAAGCACCGTAGCTGCCGCTACCCAGGCTCCAGCAGGCCTGCCCGCTCGTTGCCTTTTCAAAACACCTCGATCCAAAAGCTTTTTATATGCATCCTTTGTTTGAATCTGCTCCAACCATAACAGCGCAGAATTTATATTATTTTCATCGGTTAGTTCCTCAAACAACTGCATGTTGTCGTCGCTTTCATTTACCCAATCATCCAGCTCATCATGCTCCGCAGGCGTAAGGGTGTGGCGAATGTATCCCGCAACAAGCCTGGCAATCCTTTCTGCAGGCTCATTCATGCTGCTATAGGAGTTTTCCTTCATTCGCATACCGTTGGTTAATGCCCATATTTATATATAAAGGCGGGTGCAGTTCAAATTTCCTACAAAAAAACAGGTTTTTTGTTTTTATTTTTCAGATAAGGGCGATTTTGAAGTATTATAGGCTAAAGACATTAAATCCGGCAGGCTATAACACAATTGCACAGTAATGGGACTACTACTCCCAGCCGGGGCAACAGTTTAGCCAAAGCCTTAACGGCCCTTTTTTTTTGGGTGTCCACCGTACTGGTATTAAGATTAAGTAGTTGGGCCGTCTGGGTCAGGCTGTTCCCTTCTATGTATAATGATTTAATAACTGCCTGCATACCGGGGCTTAATTTTTCGATAGCATGATAAAGCAGGGTATAGGTTTCGCTCTTAACCATAGCTCTAAACGCATCTGAGTGATCTGCCGCCTCATTCGGCAAATGATCTTTTAGGGTTGTCACCTTCCTCTCCTTTGCCAGGGCCTTTTGGCAATCCCGTTCTACAATTTTAATGAGATAGGCTTTAATGCCGCTTAATCGGGTAAACTGCCGGTGCCTGCGCCATATTTTATAAAATGCACCGGAGGCTATTTCTTCAGCTAAAGGCCGATAATGTACCCGCTGGTTAGCATAGTACACCATTAGTGGATAAAGCTGATGGAAAACATACTGTAAACCGCGCTCATCTCCCTGTTGAAATAAGGGAATATGCAGTTCAAGATCGTATGTGTGGTCCTGTCGCAAAGGCTTCGCATGTTAAAAAACTTCCGGAGCCTGTAGAGTAAAAAATAGCGTGGAACTCTAACTTACCGACTTGAGGTACTGGTATACCCTGAAACGAATAAGAAGAGCCCACGCCGTAACGTGGGCATTCTGCTTCTCATCTCGTTTCAATTAAAAATTACCAGTTTTCAAGTCGAGACTCCAAGCGAATGCTTCAAGTTATTTGTATTGAAGTAGTCGCGAAAATAAAATTTACATAGGTAAAGATAGTAAAATACTGACAAATATGTTGTTGTTGCTGCGCATATTTCTATGTCCTTTTGGGGCCTATGCAGCATGTAAGAGACATCAATCTGCTTTCGAAGATCGCTTTTGTTCTTAAAGAACTTAGGGAGGAAAAAGGTGTGTCTCAAATTGTTGTTTTCAATGAAACCAACGTGAATATAGGCCGGATTGAAACGGCAAAAATAAATCCTCGTGTAAGTTCTTTAGCTGTTTTGTGTAGTTACTTTGGCATTTCTCTGAGCGATTTTTTTAGCAGAGTTGATGCACGCTAAGCTATCCGGGCGCCTAACCCAGGGAATAATAATCAACACAGTTCTTTGGGATACAGAGCTGGTTACGTAAAGCTTCAGTTTTGGTTTGGATGTGGTGTTGAGCCGGTGTTTCGTTTATAACACGCGCAAAGTTTTCCTATTTATACATCCTCTTTTCAGTGCTATTCCTTTTAGGTTGATATTGTTACATACAATGAAAATCAGTACTGACTGCGGAAGCTATCGGATCCGGAAAACGCGATAACGACATGTGAATAGAGACATCGGTTTGTTTTCTTCCACCTCTTTTTAACTGGCGCCTGGTTTGCCTACAACTGCTTTGTGCCATCTACCCGGCTCTGAAGCCTTAGCTTCTGATAACCTTCCGTTTTTCTTTCTCCGGCGCAGGTTCCATCCGCTGTTAATAGTATTAAACTTTATGCAGGCCCGCCACGAACACTTCCCATTCCTCAGCATCCGGAACCGCCACATCCGCCTCGTAGGCCTCAATCAACTCAAATCTTTTGTGATTAAGCTGGTACCAGGAGCTTTCCTGCAGGTATTGGTA
>JBQGCI010000187.1:0-8445 GCA_052038405.1 Acinetobacter pittii | reverse complement strand
TTTCCATCATATATACTCTGTCTCCCACACCTATACCTAAAGCGCCTCCGCTTGCTCCCTCACCAATGATAATGCATATCACCGGCACCTTTAGCCGCATCATTTCGTAAATATTGCGGGCAATCGCTTCACCCTGGCCACGCTCTTCCGCTTCTAAACCCGGAAAAGCGCCAGGTGTATCTATCAGTGTAACAATGGGTTTGTTAAATTTTTCTGCCAGCTTCATTAAACGCAGGGCCTTACGATAGCCTTCCGGATTCGCCATACCAAAATTACGTAACTGGCGCTTTTTCGTATTAGAGCCTTTTTGCTGGCCAATGATCATGACGGTTTGACCATCTAAGGAAGCAAATCCGCCTACCATGGCTTTATCGTCCTTAATATTACGGTCGCCATATAATTCGGTATAATTTTCCGTCATCAGTTCAATATACTTGTGTGTATAAGGCCTGTCCGGATGCCGGCTCAATTGCACGCGCTGCCAATCGGTAAGGTTATGGGTAATGGTCTTACGCGTTTCATCTACTTTATTTTGAAGCTGCTCTATCTGGCCGCCTAAATCAATATCTGTTTTCTTTTCTCGCTCAGTAGTTAATTCAATTTCCTCCAATAAATCCTTTATTGGCTTTTCAAAATCGAGAAACTGCCGGTTTGCATTTTGGGGCATAAATCAATGCTTTTATATGAGGCGGCTAAATTAATGATTATTTAGCAATACCGGGACCTGTAGGTAGATAACTGTAACGGGTTATGTTTTTTAAGGCCCGTTTTGCGATGGGGCAGGTGGTATTGCGACAGATTGTTTTGCCGGCAATGGGATGAGCACACATGGAATTAAAAAATAGGGCGATGCTGATATCGTATCTTTTTTTCTTTATTTTCGCGGCCCGTTGGCAAAAAGCAATGCTCTTTTGCAACAGGCCGAAGTAGCTCAGTTGGTAGAGCAGCTGATTTGTAATCAGCAGGTCGCGGGTTCGACTCCCTTCTTCGGCTCATTAAAAAAGCTGGTGAAATTATTTTACCAGCTTTTTCGTTTACAGGGAATGTAGCATTTTATCTTATTTGCCCATTGCCTTCTAATATCCATTTCTCGGTTACCAGTTTTTCCAGGGCGAATGGTCCGCGTGCATGTAGCTTTTGTGTGGAAATACCTATTTCCGCACCCAGGCCAAACTCTTCACCATCCGTAAATCTTGTAGAAGCATTGGTATAAACTGCAGCTGCGTCCACCTCTGAAACGAAACGCTCGCAGGCTTTTTTATTTCTGGATACAATGGCTTCCGAATGTTTGGTTGAGTGTTCTGCAATATGGTCCAAAGCCTCGTCAATATCCTTTACGGTTTTTACGGCACATTTCAGCGAAAGAAATTCCCTGCCAAAATCTTCGGGCTTTGCTTTTGTTAAATAGGAGTAACCTTTTAAGTTTTTGTAGGACGCGGTATCTGCAAAAATTTTCACCTCATGTTTTTCAAATGCAGGCTTCAGTAATTGAAGAAAATCAGCAGCAATCTCTTTGTCTACTAAAATAGCATCTGCAGCATTACAAACCGAGGGCCGGCTAACTTTCGCATTAACAGCGATGGCTACAGCCTTTTTAAGATCAGCTGTTTTTTCTATATAGATATGACAAACACCTGCGCCGGTTTCTATAACCGGTACCAGGCTGTTTTGACGCACAAAACTGATCAGGCCTTCGGATCCACGTGGAATGAGTACATCCAGGTATTTCGTAGCGGTAAACATTTCCTGTACTACCTCTCGTTGAGGCGGCAGCAGGCTTACCGTATTGCTATCTAATCCAAATTCTTTTAACGCCTTTTGTATAATGCCGATAGAAACCTTGTTGGTATGTTGCGCATCACTACTGCCCTTCAATACGCAAGCATTCCGGCTACGTAAGCAAAGTGCAGCAATATCATACGTTACATTAGGGCGGCTCTCGTAAATAGCGCCTACAACTCCCAATGACACGGCTACTTTTTTAAGCCGGATGCCGTTGGGTAGCGTTCTTTCAGCAAGCGTAGTTCCGGTAGGATCGGGGAGCTGTGCAATATTTCTTATTGCATGGGCAATATGAGCAAGCCGCTCGCTGTTGAGCATTAAGCGGTCATTTTTAGGATCGTCCGGATCTTTTGCTGCCAGATCTTTTTTGTTGGCTTTTAAAATAGCCGCTTCATTGTTGAAAATGCCATGGGCAATGGCCTGCAGTAAACCTTTTAACTGCTTTTCCGGTAGTTTTTGTAAAGCTATTTTAGCTTTATTGGTTTTGATGAGCGTTGTTTGTATCGACATGTTGCTTGTTCTTAATAATAGGTATCTTTTTGCAAAAGTAGGGGTGATTATTTTGTTCCCCGATAATATCAGCTACCGGGGGCAGGTCTGGAACATTGTTCTAAGGTTTTTTGAGGTCGCTCATTTTAAATAAGCGTAAATTTTAAGCTTTTTTTTACCCCTTTTTTTGCGACTTTTAGTATTAAACCAGCACTATATCGTTAGCATGCGCGGCAACAACATTTTTTTCCTTTAGTTGTTTCTTCAATTCAGCGCTGCTTAATTTGGTTTTGGCAATGCCAATAATGATATTATCGTCGCTCATCAATTGCACCACTTCGCCGATAGCAAAACTGCCTTCCATGCCTGTGATGCCTACAGTTAATAAACTCTTTCTTTCTGCTACTGCTTTTGCGGCTCCTTTATCGAGCTTGATGTTGCCCAGCGTGATGGATCCGCTGGCCAGCCATTTCTGCCTGTTTTTTAAATTTGATTTCTGCGCGTAAAACCAGCTGCCGGTATTTTTATTTAAGGCGTCTGTAATCGGAGACGCAGATTTCAGTCCGCACATGATAACATTGATGCCTAAATTAGTAGCCAGCCGGGTAAAGGTGAGTTTTGACAACATCCCGCCTAAGCCGAACTCAGATTTTTCCCCCTTTTTAACTAATCCTAATACATCTTTGTCTATAGTTTTTATTTCAGGAATGATCTTTTTTTCACTGTTTAAAAACCCGCCTACAGAAGTACATAGCACCAGCGTTTCGGCATCAAAAGCAATAGCCAGTAAGGTAGCCAATTCATCATTGTCTGAAAACTTCAGTTCCAGGTCACTGATTACATCATTTTCATTTACTACAGGAATGACATTATGGGACCAGAAGGTATGGAAGGTGTCGCGCAGCTGTAAGAATTGCTTCCGGTTACTGAAATGGGACCTTTCGCATAAGGCCTGGGCTACGGTAAGCCCGCATTTCCGGAAATAAGTTCTATATAACTGAATCAGGATGGGATTGCCGATAGCAGCTGCTACCTTGCGTTGAAGCAGGGTGCCTTTATAGCCCGACAGGTACTTTTTTCCGCTACTGACTGCTCCGCTACTTACCAAAACGATCTTATAGCCGGACTGAAGGTTGCCAATATCGGTTACGATCTTTTTAATTACAGCTTTATTAATATTGCCGTTTGAGTTGGTAATGACTGCAGAGCCCAACTTTATCACTAAAACCTTTTGCCTCATAAAATTAAAATGTATGCAAATTTAGTATACTATATTAAAAATTACAGGAATGCCGCTGCGTACAGCACAGAAAATTTCCCCGGGTATTTATTGCTGAATTAATTTTTCCAGCACATAATAGGTAATAGGGCAGAACTCGCTGTTTTTTAAGGTCAGGGCCTGGCGTTTAATCAGCACATCTTCGTCGGTGTAGGGAAAACGGGCGCAATCGGAAGGGCGCTCAGCGTATATATTACAGGTATTATCTGCAGCCAGGAAAGGGCAGGGAGCCGATTTTACCACAAAATCTCCATCTTCATCAACACGAAGATAAGTGTTGATGAAGATGCTTTCCTTCATGCCCAGGTACTTTGAAATACGCTTTATATCCGGCGTTTTAAAGCGGGGGGAATAGTTTTTACAACAGTTAGCACAGGAAAGGCAGTTTACTTGTTCAAAAGCTTCTTCATGAAGGGCTGGTAATGCTTTTAATACTTTATTCCTGTCAGCCCTTTTCAGAAATTGCTGGTATTGTTTGCGATGCTCCTTTGATCTTTTTTCCCAGTTCTGAAGTTTATCTGTTGCCATTATTGATTGCTTTGTTCCTGCGCTTCCCGTTGTCTCATTTGTTCGCTGGTTTGACGGCTACCGTTATGGCTCCATCCCGGTGGTCCTAAAAGGTAGCCTAGTTTTTGTTTGAAAGTCAGATTTTTTTGTTTCAGATCCTTTAAAATATTCATCCATTCGTAAAACACGATAGTAAAGGCATTCTCTTTCTCCATAGGAGTGGTGAGGCCATATTTGATAGGTTGATAAGATGAGGCAGGCAGCTCCTTTTGGAAGGTTCCAAACATTTTGTCCCAGATGATGAGGAACATACCCATGTTCTTATCGAGGTATTTAGGATTGGAGCCATGATGCACCCTGTGATGTGAGGGCGTAACGAAAATATATTCAAGCATCCCCAGCTTGCCGATTTTTTCGGTATGTATTAATATTCCCCAGATTTGAGTGGCCGAGTATACAAAGGCAATATCAATAGGATGAAATCCTGACCAGGCAATAGGAATGAAGTACACAAAGCGATACAACGGTTCCAAAACAGATGATCTGAATCCTGTGGTGAGATTGAATTTCGGAGAAGAGTGGTGGGTGAAATGAGTAGCCCAGAATAAGCGACATTCATGATCTACCCGGTGCAGCCAGTAATACATAAAATCCTGGAATAGCAGTAATGTAAGCCAGTAGATCCACGGCGTCTCAATGGGCATGACCAACCGGTGATTATAAAAATAAAGCAGCACGATCCCTATATACACAGAACGGAAGGCCAGGTCCAGCCCACCATTTAATAACATCAGGTAAATATTCTGAACTGTATCCTTGAAAGTATACGTGTTTTGTTTTCTTAAGTGGCTAAAAATCAGTTCGAAACCAATTACAATAATGTATAGCGGCGTAGTTAGAAGAATTAACAGTTGTTCCCTGGCTGTGTCCATAATGGGGGCAAAGATAAATAAGTTTAGGATTTGGCTATCGGGGCTAATCTGCTAAAGGTTATATTGATACAAAACAAAATACTTATGCACATGTTATATATGTTGTGCTCAACGGAGGGTCGCATACATAAATACAGCTGATAAATTACCATTAACTTTGCACATCCTCCGAAGCGGCCTCCAAGAGAGTACTTCGAACCTTCGGTCAAAAATTTTAATTTCTACCACACTATGAGTATTTTAGAACTCCAATCAAAAGAGTTTGCAAAAAGGCATATCGGTCCTAATGGCACCGAGACCCAAAAGATGTTACATGAGATTGGCTTTAGCGATTTGGATAGCTTAATTGAGAAAACAGTACCCTCAGGCATCCGGATGAAAACTGCGCTTCGTATACCCAAAGCTATGAGTGAACATGAGTATTTGAGACATATCAAAAATGTTTCTCTTAAAAACAAAATCTTCAAGAATTATATTGGGCAGGGGTATTACGGTACGATCACTCCTTCGGTTATATTACGTAATATTTTTGAAAACCCGGGGTGGTATACCCAGTATACGCCTTACCAGGCTGAAATTTCGCAAGGCCGGCTGGAAAGTCTTTTAAATTACCAGACTTTAGTGAGCGACCTTACCGGATTGCCGCTGGCCAATGCCTCTCTACTGGATGAGGCTACGGCTGCTGCTGAGGCGATGGCTATGTTCTTTAACCTAAAAAACAGGCAGGATCATGTTGAAAGACCGCGTTTCTTTTTAGATGCCGCCACATTTCCGCAAACGAAAGATGTAATTTATACGAGAGCTATTCCATTTGGCATAGAAGTGGTTGAAGGCGATTATAAGTTTGCGACTATTGATGAAAGCTATTTTGGTGCGCTGGTGCAATACCCCAATAATGTTGGCAGCATTGAAGATTACAGCAGTTTTATCAGTGCTGTTCAGCATATCGGCGGGCATGTGGTGATGGCAACAGATCTGCTGGCGCTTACGGTATTAACGGCCCCAGGGGAGCTGGGTGCTGACGTAGCTATTGGTTCGGCCCAAAGATTTGGGGTGCCTTTGGGTTATGGCGGCCCGCATGCAGCGTTTATGGCAGCTAAAGATGACTTTAAAAGGGTAATGCCTGGTCGTATCATTGGTGTAAGTGTAGACGCGGAAGGTAACAGGGCGCTACGCATGGCTTTACAAACCCGCGAACAGCATATAAAGAGGGAAAAAGCTACTTCCAATATTTGTACCGCACAGGCGTTGCTGGCTAATATGGCTGCCATGTATGCGGTTTATCATGGCCCGGCCGGATTAAAAGCCATTGCCGAAAGAATTGCCATATACGCACAAACCGTAGCAGCAGAGATAGAAGCACGTGGTTTTGAGCTGGTTAGTGAGTATTTCTTTGATACCATCGTGGTAAAAGCTCCTGATATTGCGGCTATCAGACAAAAGGCTGAAGCGCAGAAGATCAATTTCAGGTATATCGGTCAGAACCTGGTAGGTATATCTATTGATGAAACAATTATTGTAGAAGATCTGTTTGACATCATTAACTGTTTTGAAAATGATACGGATCCTGTTGCTTTTGATATTAATGCCGATTCAGGTACCTATCGGCTTCCCGAGGCGTTGATCCGGAAATCCTCTTACCTTACGCATCCTGTTTTTAACACACATCATAGCGAAAGCCAGATGATGCGTTATATCAAATACCTCGAAAATAAAGACCTCTCTTTAAATACTTCGATGATATCCCTGGGAAGCTGTACTATGAAGTTGAATGCAGCTACTCAAATGATACCATTAAGCTGGTCGCATTGGGCCAGTATCCATCCTTTTGTTCCGGTTGAACAGGCGGGCGGATATGCGGAGCTAGTTGATAGTCTGGGTAAATATTTATGTGAGATCACGGCCTTTGACGCCTGCAGCCTGCAACCCAATAGCGGCGCGCAGGGAGAGTATGCCGGTTTGCTTACCATAAAAGCTTACCATGAGGCACAGGGCAACCCGCATAGAAATGTAATGTTGATCCCGATATCGGCACATGGCACCAACCCCGCCTCCGCGGTTATGGCTGGTATGAAAGTGGTGGTGGTAAAAGCTTTGGAAAATGGCTACATTGACGTTGAAGATCTGAAAGCAAAAGCAGCGCAGCATTCCGCAAACCTGGCTGGTATTATGATTACGTATCCGAGTACTTACGGGGTTTACGAAGAAACAGTAAAAGAAATTAACCAGGTTGTACATGATCATGGGGGGCAGGTGTATATGGATGGGGCGAATATGAACGCCCAGGTGGGTTTAACTGCACCCGGCCTTATTGGGGCCGATGTTTGTCACCTCAACTTGCATAAAACCTTCGCGATACCTCATGGTGGTGGCGGTCCCGGCATGGGCCCAATTTGTGTGAAAGCACACCTGGCTCAGTATTTACCCGGGCACGTTTTCCAGGACGAAAAGGGACTGCAACATGCAGTATCTGCTGCTCCTTATGGTTCGGCGTCTATCTTGCTGATCTCCTATGCCTACATAATGATGCTGGGGGGTGATGGCGTGAAATCTGCAACCGAATTTGCCATATTAAACGCTAATTATATGCGTTCAAGATTGGGAGCGCATTACGATATATTATACACAAACGATAACGGGCTTTGCGCACACGAGTTCATTGTAGACCTGCGGCCTTTTAAAAAGACAGCGCAAATAGAAGCGGAAGATGTGGCGAAGCGCCTGATGGATTACGGATTTCACGCACCTACCATGAGTTTCCCGGTACCCGGAACTATTATGATAGAACCGACAGAAAGTGAAGATAAAGCGGAGTTAGACCGTTTTTGCGATGCGCTGATCAGCATAAGAGCAGAAATTAAAGCAATAGAAGATGGCACGGCTGATGTAAAAGACAATGCTTTAAAAAATGCGCCTCATACGCAGCGGGTAGTTACTGCTAACGAGTGGAGTCACTCTTATAGCCGCCAGGATGCTGCATTTCCGCTGCAGTATGTAACGCTTAATAAATTCTGGCCATCTGTAGCCAGGGTGAATAATACGGTCGGCGACAGAAATCTTATTTGTACCTGCGAGCCTACAGAGATGTACGCAGAAGCATAGTTAAATAATAGGTAGCCCAAAGCCAGGTTAAAAAGTGAGTTTAACCTGGCTTTTATATGGGTTGACAGTTGTTGATCACTTTTTTTGTTTTATAGAAATGGCAAAGGCTTTGTCCGCCTCGTTAAAAAAGAAATTGACAATATCGGCATCAGAGGTTTTAAACTCCAGTGCCGCCCCGGAAGAAGTGTTGTACTGTAAGTAGTTATAAAGATCTTCCTTTGTTTTACTGCTGCTGTTTATACCTCCATCGGCGTCGATCGCGTAAAACTTTGACAGCGGATACTTTGAACTCAGTAAATTCTCAAAATACTGAAAAGTGTTCTTGTAAGTGCCATGGGTTCCAATGGTGGCTTT
>JBQGCI010000186.1:0-13987 GCA_052038405.1 Acinetobacter pittii | reverse complement strand
TGGCTGTGCAGGCAATAAGAGATTTCCCTGAAATTGATATCAATAAATCTATCATTATCGGTAACAGCTTAAGTGATATGAAGTTTGGCCGTTATGCCGGAATGTACACCGTCTTCGTTACAACAACGAATCGATCGATTACGTTACCCCATGATGATATAGATATGATATTTAAAGATTTAAATAGTTTTACCGCATCTTTGAAATAAAACCAATTGTCATCAATGGTAGTATTATTACAGTGCAGCGACCGTGTGGGCCTGGTGGCCGATATATCAGCCATAATGGCAACAGCCGGACTGAACATTATCTCTATGAAGGAGTTTGTAAACGTAGATGAAAACCGCTTTTACATACGCCTGGAAATACAGGGGGCGATGGACACCGGACAACTACAGCAACAATTAAAAGCCCGTCTTCCCGAAGATACCGATATCAGCATCCGGCCCTCTGGGAAAAAAAAGATTGCAATTTTGGTAACCAGGGAACACCATTGCCTGGGTGATATATTATTGAGAAACTATTTTAACACCCTCGGTGCCGACGTACAATGTGTAATTGGCAATTATGACAACCTGGAAGCCTTAACTAAAAAGTTTGATATCCCTTTCCATCACATCAGCCATGAAGGAAAGGAAAAGCATGCTTTTGAACAGGAAATACAGGAGGTATTGGCTACCTACGAATTCGATTATATTATTCTGGCCAAATTTATGCGCATCCTGTCTCCTGAATTCAACTCGAAATATCCGTCACAGATAGTTAACATTCATCACTCATTTCTGCCGGCCTTTATAGGTGCGCACCCCTATAAACAGGCTTATGAACGTGGTGTTAAACTGATTGGGGCCACAGCCCATTTTGTTACCAATGTTCTAGATGACGGCCCCATTATTGCGCAACAAACCATACATGTCAATCATACGCATTCTGTAAAAGATATGGTACGCCTGGGCAGGGAAATAGAAAAATCTGTGCTGGCAAATGCCCTGCAGCTGGTGCTGCAGGATAAGGTGCTGGTGTACCATAATAAAACGATCGTGTTTGACAACTAATTCGCCCAGCAACCGCTTCCCAACAGGTATTAGCAGGCTATCTTAGCCAGTTGCGTGCCGGTAATTTTCATGATCGTTTTTAGCGGCATCAAAGATATAATCATTAAGGCAGCCTTAACAGATGCGCAAAAAAATGCCGCATCCATTTACAGATACGGCATTACTCCATCAAAACCTAACCATCAAATTTATAAATGCGTGGGCGTAAATCCATCTTCGCTCAACGCCCTGTGCTCATAATCTGCAACCATCAGTTCGTCAATAGATTCCTGCTTTTTATTTTTATTGACTCTTGCGATCAGTTTATCAAAAATGGCGTACATCACCGGTACTACGATCAGCGTCAGGAACAAGGAACTTAATAAACCACCGATGATAACCCAGGCCAGTCCATTTTTCCATTCCGCACCGGCACCACTGGCTAACGCAATAGGCAACATACCGATCACCATGGCGATCGTAGTCATCAGGATGGGCCTTAACCTGGCATGGTTCGCCTGTATCAACGCATTGTAAGTCGTCTCCCCTTCTGCTTTTCGCTGGTTGGTAAAATCCACCAGGATGATCGCATTCTTGGCTACCAAACCAATCAACATAATTAAACCCAATATGGTGAATATGTTCAATGAGTTATTGGTAAGGGCCAGCGCCAGTAATGCCCCTATAATGGACAATGGGATAGAGAACAATACCACAAACGGATATACAAAACTATCATACAAAGCCACCATAATTAAATACACCAATACAATAGCGATCAACAATGCGATACCCAGGGTACCAAAACCCTCGCTTTGATTTTCCATATCACCACCCCAGATATAGTTAACTCCTGTCGGCTTCTGGATGTCTTCGATCGCGGTACCCCATTCTGCTGCAATGGTACCCGTAGGCCGGCCAACCGATTGAGCCTGTACCGTAACCGAAGTACTCTTGTCTCTTCTTTCCAGCATGCTCGGCCCGGAACTTTCTTTTACTGTAGCAAATTGAGATAACCGTATCTGCTCTCCCCTGTCATTTACAAACAAAAGGTTATTCACATCTGTAATGCTCTTCCGGTTGAACGCCCCATAGCGCATATTGATATCATACTCATATTCGCCCGCGCGGTACTTCCCATCGGTATTCCCGCTGAAAGCCGTTTGCATCGTAGCACCCACTGTTTGCAGGCTTAAGCCCAGTGCTGCCATTTTATCCCTGTCTACCTGCACATTAATTTCCGGGTTCCCGGTCTCCACAGACAATTTAATTTCAGTGGCACCTTTGATACCGGCCAACTTATCTTTGGCAGCATTCGCGAAACGCATCACACTATCCAGGTTAGGCCCCGTTACCACCAGGCCTAAGGGCGCATTTTCCGCAGAACCTAAAATACTTACCGGCACTGTTTTTACCTTAGCGCCTACCAGTATTTTTTCCAGTTCCCTTTTTGTTTTAGCTGCGTACACATTCGCATCATCCGCCCTGTCTTTTTTCTCCACCAAACGCACGCTGATCTCCGACTTATAAGCGGTAGCCTGCGATGCACCCATCCCATCACTACTCTGTCCAACCGTAGTAATCAGGTTGGTTACCTCAGGTTTAGTTTTCATGAAGGTCTCAGCCCTTTGGGTCATCTGGTTGGTTTGCTCTATAGAAACATCTTTCGGCATTTCTATCTGCACCAGGAACTCTCCTCGGTCACTTTTAGGGAAGAAATCGGTACCCACAAAACCGGCGCCAATCATGGAGAAAGAAGCGATCAGCAATACAAATACCGCAAGCAAGGTGGTCTTTTTATATTTCAAGCTCCATTTCAGGATACCAGTGATTGCATCGGTAAATTTGTTAAGGCCTCTCTCAAAGCTCAATATTATTTTACCAAACCAGCTTTTGCCGGTGATGTGCTCCAGCTTACCAAAACGGGAACTTAACAATGGTACAATGGTAAAAGAGGATAATAAGGAAAGTACTGTAGCCAGCGCAACTGTCACACAGAACTCTCTTAAAATATCTGATACCAATCCTGTGCTGATGGCAATAGGAATAAACACCACCACAATTACCAATGTAATAGCAGTAACCGTAAAACCTATTTCTTTGGTGGCGTCAAATGCAGCCCGCACTTTATTCTTACCCATCTCCATGTGACGGTAAATATTCTCCAATACCACAATGGCATCATCCACCAATATCCCCACTACCAATGAAAGGCCGAGTAACGACATCAGGTTTAAAGAATAGCCCAGCAGGCTCATTCCTATAAATGTAGCGATTAAAGAAGCCGGAATAGCCACCATGACAATCAATGCATTTCTGATACTGTGCAGGAAAAAGAGCATCACCACGGCTACCAGAACGATCGCCAGAATAAGGTCATGTATTACCGCATCGGCAGACTCCAATGTATAAACAGAAGCGTCATTGGCGATGGTTAGCTGTAAACCCGACGAAGCGTATTCTGATTGCAGCCGGTTTACAATGGCCTGCACCCCTTCGCTCACGCTAACGCCGTTGGCATCTGACTGTTTCAACACCTGCAGCGCAATCGACGATTCATTATTTACCCTTGCCAGCTTCTCTACATCTTTCTGCGCATCCTGAACATCAGCCACATCTGCCAGACGAACCTGGCCGCCGGCAGCAGAAGTTTTTACCACCAGGTTCCTTAATTCATCGATGGTCTTAAACTTACCGGCCAAACGGATCAATATATCCTGTTCTCTTGTTTGTACGCTACCCGTAGGAAAATCAAGATTGGCAGCCAGTACGGCCTGCTGTACCTGCAACACGGAAAGACCATTGGCTTCCAGCCGGGCAGCATCAAAGCTCACCTGTATCTCTCTTTCCTGACCACCAATCAGGTTTACCTGCGCTACACCGGGTACCCGTGAAATAACCGGCCCGATCCGCTTATCCATCAGATCGAAGAAACTCGCCTCGTCGAGCTTCGCGGTAGCTGATAAAGTAACTACCGGCAGATCATCTAATGAAAACTTGTTCAAAGACGGAGGATCTACATCGTCAGGAAGATCTTTAAGTATTGCATTTACTTTTCTTTGCGCATCATTTAAGGCATAGTCTACATCAGTACCACTATTTAAGGTAATGATAACCGTAGACAAACTTTCATAAGACTTTACATCTATCTTTTTAATATTTTCCATAGAAGATACCGCATCTTCTATTTTTCGCGACACCGTATTCTCTACCTCACTCGGCGACGCGCCCGGATAGATCGTAGTAACGGAAACTACCGACGGACTAAATTTAGGAAGTAGTTCGTAATTAAGCGTCGTGTAACTAAGTATACCTCCCAGGGTAAGTATTGTAAACAATACTATGACCAGTGAGGGGCGTTTAATGGATAATTCAGCAATTTTCATTTAAAATATTTTATAGGATTTAACATCCCTTATTCTTCGTAACTTATGAGTCTGTGGCACCTGAACCGGCTGCATTTCGGCCCCCTTTATCCTACTCTCACAAAATAGTTTTTGACTATTTATTTAATGATGGATACCGGACTTCCGTTCATCAGGTTGATCTGGCCTGTAACAATTACCTGTTCCCCAGCGGCCAGGCCCTCGAGTACTTCTACTTTATCACCGAAGATCCTGCCGGCTACCACTTTACGCAACGCGGCTTTGCCTGCATTTACTGTAAATATTTCGTTGCTGCTAACACCGCCTACGAACGCAGCTCTCGGAATCAGTATAGCAGGCGCCTGTTGTGCAAACACGAAATGAGCGGATCCGTACATACCTGCTTTTAATGATCGACCTGCATTATTAGAAATGGCAATTTTAACCGGAAAATTCAGGTTAGCATCCGCCTTAGGAGCAATGAATTCTATTTTCCCAACAAACTTTTTATCGGGAAAAACACTTGCCTCAATATCTACCACATCACCAACATGTAAATTGGCAACCTGTTGTTCCGAAACGGCAACATCTAATGTAAGCTTAGATACATCTACAATCTCAAATAATTGCGTACCTGCTGACAACACAGAGCCTGGCTCAATCATGCGTTTATTCACAATACCATTAATAGAAGCCCTGATGTTCGCATCCGTTACTTTAATACGGGCTTGTCTTACTCTGGCTGCTGCGTTCTTTAAAGACAGTTCCGCCTGGTCTACCTGTTGTTGGGTTACACCTCCTGTTTTTAAAGCACTTTCATAACGCTGCTTATCTTTTAAAGCATTTTGATATACTTCGTTGGCGTTCTGTACATCCACATCCAGGTTATCGGTTTTAATAACAGCAAGGGTTTGGCCTTTTCTAACATAACTACCTTCATCCACCAATACACGGATCACACGTCCGGCAGTCTCTGCAGCAAAATTGATCTCCTGGCCCGCGGCAAAGATTCCGTTGGCATTAAAATCAATATTGAGGTCTGCGGTTTTTACCGTATCTATCTTTACGGCGATCGCGCTGTTGGCTTCTGCTACCACAGCAGTTTTGGCTTCATTTTTCTTTTTATTATTCATTAATACATAAGCTATCAATGCCAGTATACCCACAACAGCCAGGATGGTAATAATGATTCTTGTACTCTTTTTCATCTGTTCGTATGTTTTATGTTTTTTGTTTGATGGTTAATTCATGAGGGTCTTTAACATCCCTTTGGATTTGATCAACTGTATTTCGGCCACACGGTAATTTAATGTTGCCGCTACATGATTATTCTGTGCTTCAGATAAAGCATTTTGTGCATCCAGCAGGTCCGTCAAAGGCGCTAATCCCAGCTGATAGTTGCTGCGTGTATTGTCAAGCACTTTTTGAGCAAGCTCTACATTTACCTTCTGATTATTGAGGATGATAATATTATTCTTTATCTGTGTTTTGGCATTCTCGTAAGCCAGATCCAGGCTATTCTTTGTTTTAATCCGGTCTTCCCTTAATCTATTCAATTCTACATTAGCCTGGTTGATCCTGGCTTTGGTGGCATGCCCGTTAAAAATGGGTATCTTCAGGTTTAACCCAATGGCCGCCACATCAAATGAGTTTCCATTGCGGCCGGCGCCTATAGGAAAGCGATTCGATAAACTTTGATAACTATAGTTACTGGTTAAAGAAAGTGTAGGATAATATTCTGCTACAATAGATTTCTTCTGATATTCCAGGAGCTCTTCCTGTTTGTTCAGTACCCTGATCTCCGTCCGATTGTTGGTGTTTAAGCTATCCGGCAGGTCCAGCTGAAAAACAGCAATATCCAGCTGTTCAGGATCCTCAATCACCACTGGCTGCGTTACCGGCATACCTATATAAAACTTCAACTGATTTTCATATTGGGTGACCGCATTGAGAAGCTGCTGACGCTGACTTTGAAGATTGGATAACTGAACCGTTACACGGTCCACATCTATCTGCTTACCCAAACCGCTTGCAAATTGACCCTTAATAATATCGTAAGCCTTTTGAGTGGTGCTGATATTACTATCCACATTGGCAATTTGCTGGCGCTGAACAAATACCTGGTAATAGCTGGTAGCTACCTGCTCCAATACCTGCTCTTCCGTAAGCTGGCTATTTAAAGTGTAAAATTCCCTGGTAGTTTTAGCGGCCTTCAGACCAGTAAACACCGATTGGTCAAAAATATTTTGAGTAAGATTCACGCCCACATTAGCGTTCCATTTTTGCCCAAAGGCAATCAACATATCCTGCCCGGGATTGGATGGGTTCAATGCGCCAGGCAATACGCTTTGCTGCAGCAAAGGGTTATAGTTCAACTGCCCCGATCCGCTGATCTGGGGCAATGCCCTTGAGCGAACCTCATCTATTTTATACTGGGCATTTTCCAGGTCGAGCCGGGCTTTACGTGCATCCGTATAATGCTGAACGGCGTAATTCAGGGCCGCTTTGAGCGTTAGCACCTCACTGGTTTGAGCCATAACGCTGCCTGTAACAATGCTCATGACCAGAGAAAGCCATAATGGTTTTAGATTTTTCTTGAACATATTTGATGATTAAACTTGTACGGTAGTTGAATATTGATTTAAATGTTGGGTGGCCAGGTCTTCTCCCATATGGGTGGTGATCCCGTACAGCAAACAAGCCACCAGCTGTTGTTGTACGTCTTTACCGGAATGCTGATGTCCTAAAAGAGTGATATCTTTATTATAAGCCGTTAACTGGCTTAAAAACAAGTGTGCCACAATATTGCTGTTCACGCCCTGCTTATATAAACCACGGCCTTTTCCTCTTTCAATATTGTAGGACAGGGTAACCGGCAAAAACTGGGTTCTGAAAAGGCGTAGCTCACTATATACTTCTACATGATCCTGTTTGAGCTGGCGGATCACTGCCGGCGGGAAAAAAGCAGAGAACTTCAGTATCAGCCTTGATACACTTAAAAATTCTGATACAGCATCATCTGCCCGGTCTAATACCTGCCGGATCTTTACCTCCACATGATTCATTAAGCGCCTGTATAAAGTATCTATCAGATCTGCTTTGTTTTCAAAATGTTTATACAAGGTTTTTTTAGAAACGCCGGAAAAAGCAGCCACATCATCCATCGTGGTGGTTCTGGGCCCATATTCCGAAAAAAGAGTTAAAGCCTTGCTTAATATTTTCTTTTTACCTGCTAACATATTTGTTTGACTTTTTTGTCAATTATTAAACATAAAAAAATGACCTCATACCTCCCAGCCACCGAACATTAACATAAATGTTTGACAATATTGTTAATACCCGTTCAAAAAAAATTACTTCAGGAAAAGTGTTTTCAAAATAGCAGCTTCCCGGTCGGCCATGATCGTATCAAATTCTTTTTTGGTGACAGGTAAAGTACGCGCCAAAAGCGGACGCATAATAATAGGGTACGAAATAAGAGAAGCCATATTTAATAAAAAATGTACAGGGTTCATGGTAACGATATTACCCGCCTTCATTTCTTTTTTTATCTCCTTTAAAAAACTTTCGATCTTTTCATAATCAGGATGTTTGCCTTCTTCGATCAGCGATTCCAGTTCTTTGGGATCTGTGATCTGGGACAACAGATAGGTATCCAAAAAAGGATATTTCAGCCCCTGCTCCATCCAGATATTGATGAGGTGTTTCATTTTCTGTTTAAATGAAAGCCCCGGCTGGTCCATTTCTTCCATTTTTTTATGGAATTCGCTCCTCCCATCTTCCATTACTCTCTTAAAAAGCTGATCTTTCGAGCGAAAATAATAATGCACCAAAGTCCTGTTCACCCCCGCAGCATCGGCTATTTCCTGGGTGGTAGCATTAAACCTTCCCTCTGCAAAAAATATCCTTTTCGCAGTTTCTTTGATCAGGTCTTCGGTAGCGCTATCTCTCTTAGACATAAATGTTTGACAAAATTGTTAAACAAAGTTACGACTATTCAATTCAAAAAAACAAGTTAAAAACTAAATTTCTTTTTCCTGTGCAAGTTTGGACGCAATAATGCTTACCACAAAGATCTGTATGGCGTGGAAAAGCATCAGGGGTAAAAGCATCAATCCTGCGGGCATCGAAGCCGGGAACAACACTTTGGAAAACACAGTGCCATGTACCAGCGATTTTTTGGTGCCGCAAAACCTGGCAGTGATGGTATCTTCCCGGTTAAACCCCAGCCGGCGCGCTATTAAACCAATAATCCAGTAAATAGCGTAAAAAAGTAACACCACTGCCAGCACCATTAGTAGCAAGTCCGATACATCAACAGTACTGAATATATGCTTCTCGAATGATTCAGCGAAACTTTTATAAACGATCAGCAATACAATTGCCTTATCAAATAAAGTAAGGTATTTGTTATAGCGTACGGTATACGCATGTCCATACTTTTGTAATAGTAAACCCAATACTACCGGTAATAAGATCTCAGTTAAAAGCTTCAGGTAAATGTGACCGAGGTCAAAATCCGCGGCGGCCTGCTCCAAAAAAAGTCCTACCCAAAGCGGTGTAATAGCAATACCGAGCAAACCCGAGATGCTGGCGTTAAAAATAGCAGCAGGTATATTTCCTTTTGCAATGGAAACCATCACTACTGAAGAAGACACAGTGGAAGGCAGAGCAGCCAGGAACAGAAATGCCAGCCAGACAGTGAAATGAGTTTCTTTAAAAAAAGGATAGGCGATGATAACAATAGCGGGGAACAACAGATAGGTAGATGCCTGTATCAGCACATGCAGCTTCCAGTTTTTAAGACCTGATTTAATCTTCTCCGGGTTCAGCTTTAAACCATAAAAAAAGAAAATAAGAGAAACGCCGATACTGCTGATGGTATCAAGCGGAATAGTGCTCTGCTCACTACCAGGCTCCGGAGAAAGGTAGGCGATCATTACTACCGCAATGATCGCCAATACAAAATTGTCTATTTTAAATTTCACTACGGTCTATAAGTCTGATTTCACGGAGTGCCGGCCCCTGACGATAGCTGAGTTCCGTTACATATTGCCAATGGCCTCTTTCACTTTGCCGAGTACATTTGTGTTCAGCATGCGCACAGCCACATCTATCATATTACCAAAAGCCGTACCATGCGAAATACCATGCCCGATAATAACCGGCTTTTCCACTCCGAGGACAGGAGTGCCGCCATACATCTCAAAATTGAACCGGTTCAGGTAAGGATTGTCGATCTGTTGATGCTGGGCAATATCATAAACAGATTCGGCCAGCTTCAAAATAACATTTCCGGTAAATCCTTCACAAACCATTACGTCGGCCTTATCGTTAAAAATGTCACGTCCCTCTACATTACCAACAAAGTGAATAGCTTTATTCTCCTTTAAAAGCGGATACGTTGCCTGCGCCAGTATATTGCCCTTTCCTTCTTCCTCACCTACGTTGATCAGGCCCACTTTGGGTTGCTCCACTCCATAAATATACTGACTGAAAACAGAACCCATCACTGCGAACTGATTCAGCTGTTCAGGCTTACAGTCTGCATTCAGCCCCACATCGACCAGCAAACCGGTTCCGCCGTCCTGCTTGGGGATAACAGAAGAAATAGTAGGTCTTAATACACCTTCAACCGTTTTAATACTGAACATAGCGCCTACCAGCATGGCGCCCGTATTACCTGCGCTGATAAAAGCATCGATTTTACCGGTGGCCAGGTATTTAAAGCCTACGGAAATAGATGAGTTTTGTTTTTCCTTCAAAGCCCGCGTAGGATGCTCGTTCATCTCTATGATTTCGGTAGTAGGTATTACCTGGCATCTATGCTTTGGAACGTTTTGTTCGGTAAGCAGCGCGCTTAATTGCACTTCGTCTCCAAAGAGCATCAATGATAACCCTTCAAAATCATGCTCCAGCAAATATTGCTTTACGCCTTTTACTGCTTCCAAAGGTGCAAAATCACCTCCCATCATGTCTAATCCGATATTCATCCGCAGATTTTTTTCTTTTCAAACGGGGAAATCCCCTTTATCCAGCCTCAGTATACCCGCATTATGTACCGAAAATACTGCATACTGCCTGTATCGGCTAAAATAAAAAAATTCCAGATACATCAGCTAATGAATAGCCGGTATGTACGTGGAATTCTGAAAAAATAATATAGAACTAAAGATACTAAGCCTTTGAAGGTGCTGTTTCAGCCACAACTTTGCCTTTGTAGATCAACTTTCCTTCGCTCACGTGCGCACGGTGACGTACATGGATCTCGCCAGTAGTTGCATCTGTAGTTAAAGTTTGTGCAGTAGCTTTATAGTGTGTTCTACGTTTTGCGCTTCTTTGCTGGCTGTGCCTGCGTTTAGGATTTGGCATAACTCTTTATTTATATGCGTTAAAAATTCTGTTATCTAAAAAATCAATCTTTTTTGTTCTTAAACTGGTCCAGCCCTTTCCAGATCGGGTTTACGTCTGGCTTTGCGGGTTTATCGCCCTCTAATTTATTCAACATTTTCAGCGCTTCCTGGTTGCATTGCGGCCCGTCGGCATTATCATACCCACAGGTTTTATGCATCGGGATGCTCAGGTTGATAAACTCGTATATCCAGTTCTCCACATTCAGGTGACTTTCGCCACGGCTGATATAGAAAACATCCGGATCTCCCTCTTCATCATTCATCAACTCCGGTTCTTCTACCATCTTCACGGTAATGTTGAATTCGTCCCAGAGGTCGAGTTTTAAATCGTTATTACAACGATCACAGGTTACCACTAAACTGCCGCCAATCTCAAACTTCAACTGCATAAAACTGCTCTTCTTATCCAAAAGCAATTTCACCTGTGCCTGGCAATCGGTAAAATCCTGTTGCTGAAATGTCTCAAAGAACTTATCCGAGATTTCGTAATTAAACTCATGAACACCAGGCTTTAACCCCACAAATGCAATATCGTATTCTCTCCTGTTCAGCATAAGACTACTTACCTCAAAATTAGAGCGTGCAAATGTACGAACATTTTTGGAAAAACTAATGGTTTGGGAGCAATATTATTTCGGGGCTGTCAAATCCGCTGCATTTACCGGCTCCGGTTACGGTTGTTACAGGCTGCGCTGCACTGCGACCGACAAAGCCAGGCCTTCCATACCCGCGCCTTTCAACAGCTCATGAAACTGTTCATGAACCGGCTGCACCTGCCAAAGATAGCGTTCCGCATTTTCAAGTTTTAACTTTTCAAACTGTCATCCTGTCATAAAGCTATCGAAATTCGCCTATCTTTGCACGCTTGAAACTCATAAAAAGAAATTAATGCTGGATTTAGTAGCCAATAAAACGCATGATGAGCAACGACAGGGAGAAACATACGCTCCTTTTTCGGTGGATCCCAATGAATATAAAAAGAAATTTTATATAGAGAGTTACGGCTGTGCCATGAACTTCGCTGATAGTGAAGTGGTGGCTTCTATTTTAAATAAGGAAGGATTTGGCGCAACCCGTAATGTGGAAGAGGCTGATCTTATTTTTATCAATACCTGTTCCATCCGCGAAAAAGCCGAACAAACGGTTCGTAAACGTTTGACAGAATTCAGGAAACTGAAGACCCGCAACCCAGGCACCCTGGTAGGTGTGTTAGGCTGCATGGCAGAGCGTTTGAAATCCAAGTTTTTAGAAGAAGAAAAGCTGGTAGATATTGTAGTTGGACCCGATGCCTACCGCAGCCTGCCCAAGTTGGTAGATGAAGCCGTAGACGGCCACAGGAGCATTGATGTATTATTGAGCCGCGAGGAAACCTATGCCGACATCGCACCTGTTCGCTTAAACACCAACGGTGTTTCTGCCTTTGTGAGCATCATGCGCGGTTGCAACAACATGTGCTCCTTTTGCGTAGTACCTTTCACAAGAGGCCGCGAACGCAGTCGCGATGCAGACAGCATTATCAATGAGTGTAAGGATCTGTTTGGGAACGGTTACCGTGAAGTAACCCTTCTGGGACAAAATGTAGACAGCTATTATTATAACCCCGACAGCAACAGTACCGAACATGCGGTAACATTTGCGCAGTTACTGGAAAAAGTGGCATTGATATCTCCTTTGCTCAGGGTTCGTTTTTCGACCTCCCATCCCAAGGATATTACCAGCGATGTGCTGCACACCATGGCCGCTTATGAAAATATTTGCAAGTGTATTCACCTGCCGGTACAAAGTGGCTCTACGCGCGTATTACAGCTCATGAACCGCACTTATACCCGTGAATGGTATATGCGTAAAGTGGATGAGATCAGAGCTATTTTGCCCGATTGCAGCCTTACCTCAGATATGATTGCAGGTTTCTGTACCGAAACAGAGGAAGAGCACCAGGAGACCCTTTCCATCATGGATTATACGAAATACGACTACAGCTATATGTTCTTTTACAGCGAACGCCCCGGTACCCTGGCGCAGCGCCGTTATAAAGATGATATTCCCCTGGAGGTGAAAAAGCGCAGGCTGCAGGAGATTATCGAAAAACAGAACGAGCTTTCCCGCAGCAACTTCGCACAGGAACTGGGCAAAACCTTTAAAGTATTGATAGACGGCGACAGCAAACGCAGCGCTGATGACTGGGTAGGCCGCACTTCGCAAAACAAAGTGGTGATCTTTCCCAAAAACAATACAGATTTGCAAAAAGGTGATTATGTGGAAGTAAAAGTTAAGGATTGCACGCAGGCTACATTATTTGGAGAGATTGTGTAACCTTTCTCGCAGAGAACGCAAAGAAGCGGCGAGCGCTGTGATGGATATTACTAACTATGTTGTTGACAGAAAACGATATTGCAACAAAGGCTTTGGATATTTGCTTTAATATTCATACCAGGTATGGTCCCGTTTGTTTGAAAGCGTTTATGAGGAAATATTTTGTTATGAGTGGAGTAAAACCGGCATACCATTCACTCGTCAACAGGGAATATCCCTGGTACACGAAACAATTAAAATGGATGTTGGATGTAGAGCTGATATTATTATAGATAACAAGGTTACACTGGGAATTAAAAAGTATTGAAGCCTTGGCAGATATTCATTACAAGCAAGTTTTAACTTATCTGAAATTAACCAATTTAAAGCTTGCATTATGGGTCAACTTTGTTGTAGTGTTATTAGAAAGGGTATTAAAAGGGTAGCGAATAAATTATAATGACCGCGCGCTTACCTTTGCGTTCGCCGCGAGAAACGAAACTTAAATGGATTTACAATCAATAAAAAACCGCTTCGGCATTATTGGCAATTCGCCTGAACTCAACTATGCATTGCAGGTTGCAGTACAGGTTTCCAATACCGATCTTACTGTATTGATCATAGGAGACAGTGGCGTGGGTAAAGAAGCGTTCTCCTCAATTATACACTCGCTCTCGTCGCGTAAACACAATCCGTTTATAGCGGTAAACTGCGGTGCCATACCCGAAGGGACCATTGATTCTGAATTATTCGGCCACGAAAAAGGTTCTTTTACCGGCGCAGTTGATGCACGCAAAGGCTATTTTGAAACCGTAAACGGCGGCACCATTTTCCTCGATGAGATCGGCGAAATGCCTTTAGGCACACAGGCCCGCCTGTTACG
>JBQGCI010000185.1:0-5820 GCA_052038405.1 Acinetobacter pittii | reverse complement strand
CTTACTTGGTTCTTCATGAGGATAACTGGCGCTATCTGGTAACGGTAGGAAGCACCATGAATAGCTTGCCAACGTAAAAAAGCCGCCTCATTAGCTTGAGACGGCTTCTTCAAATGTATTGATAGTTGTTACTGAATTTTTGCTTTTACTACTTTGCTGTAAGTAGTGGTGCTATCCTTATCCACCTGTGCGATCCGTATGTATATATCCGGGCTGCCAGTGTTTACTGCATCGGCTTTGGAGCAGCTATAACCTATAAACGTGATGAGTGTAAGTACAAGTGCCATGCTCAGCAATTTTTTACGCCTGCCTGTGGCGGTTGCGGACAACAGGCAAAGTAGTGCCATGCCCATTAAACCAGCAGCATCCTGCATGTTCAACGTAGTGTGGTAGTTAAGCGGCAGATCTGAATTACCCTGCTTAGCCTGGGTTACAATAGTGGCTATGGTTTTGAATACCTTTCCATCTGCAGAAGCCTGCACTTCAAAATGATCATTATTTACTTCCGTAAGCGTTTGCCAGCTTACCTTGAGCCTTTGATGCTGGAGCAGCGCTGAAACGGGGCCGAAATTAACGGGCAATGCGGTCGATGCTTCCATCCGGCGCAATTCGGCGGTAAGAAGATCTGAGAAAAACAGGTTCCCGTTCGCATCAACCGCAAGATCACCAGCGCCGTAATTCGTATTGCCATTATCCCCCGCCAATGTGGTTACCGTGTTATTATTTAGTTGGATCTTGCGAATTTTCGCATTGTTTAAATCAGACACAAAGAGGATGTTATCGCCATACAGCGACAAGCCAACGGGATAGCTGAACCGGGCTTGTGTTATATCACCGTCCACCCAGCTGGCTACACCTGCACTGCCTGCTACCGTGGTTACCTGGTTATTATTATTAAGGTCAATTTTACGAATTACATTATTATTGGCATCGGCTACATAAAGCTGCCCGTTGCCAGCCAAAGCCAAACCGGTAGGCAGGTTAAACCGGGCCTGCGTGCCGGCTCCGTTTTGGATACCGGGTGTAGCGGCCAATCCGGCAATGGTACTGACGATATTGGTAGCCAGATCAATTTTGCGGATGGTATGATTTTCCTGGTCGGCTACATAGAGCATGCCGTTAACCCTGTCTAACGCCAGCCCCCATGGATAGTCAAATTGTGCCGTTGTGCCCGGCCCGTCCAGGCTGCCCGATGCGCCGGTGCCTGCGATAGTAATAAAAGAATTATTGGTGAGATCTATTCTCCTGATGGCCGGCGTGCCGGATAGGGATACATACAGATACCTGGAACCATCATAAGCTAGTCCTCCCGCACCATTGAAGCTGGAGGGGGTACTGGTTACTGCTGTAAGATTGCCCGTTGCCAGGGTAATTTTATATACCCTGTTGGCACTCCAGTCGGCGCCGTATAAATTCCCGTTGTTATCGAGTACAATTCCAGCCGGGTATTCAATGCCCTGTGCAGGGCCAGCTACCGTTGTAACCAGTTGCGCCTGGCTTTTTGAAAAAAGGTTTAATAATAAGCATAACAGCAGGACCTGTTTCCACCGGCCTACGCGGATTTCGGAAAGTTTCATCGTGTTTCAGTTTAGAGGTAAAAAGCCGCGAAAATAAGTAAATACACCTGAGATGGTTACCACAATCGATATATTTGTTGCCTTATCGGCAAGGGCATCATGCTGCAACTTTCCTCATTATGAAGGTGGAGGATATTAAAAGGTCTTCTACTACCCCTCAATATCCACTTAATAGGCAAATCGACTAAAGTTGATTAGCGGCGTTTAATAGTGGGCTTGGCTAAGAAGGACCGGGCAGGCCCGCCTGCTTGGCATCCGGGCAAGGATACGGAGGGTGGCGACCAACGGGCCGCCCAGACGGTACGGGCAGGGAGCCGGTGCGCAGTACGGGCGTGAAGCGTACCCCGCAGTAGCCTGTCGCTGCCCCGTTGCAGTTAAGGCCGGCCGCGCGGGGAAAGGCAGCGCCCCGCCTCATTGAAATGATTCGGACAGGCCCGCATCAATAATAACTATCGAATTGAAAGAGGTTATACGGGCAATACAAATGCCCACGCCCAATACTTCATCTCCCGACAGCTATCGGAACAGCATAATAACGCTACAACGCCGAACCTTACCACATAATGTGAGATCCCTCGGCTGCGTCCCGATTGTTGTCGGGACTTCGCTCGGGATGACGGTAGTAAGAGGCCTGTCGTTTCGGCCGGAACGGCGCCCACCCGCGCCGTCATTCCGACTGAGTGAGGTACGAACGAGCGGAGGAATCTCTACCCAACGGAGATCTGGATACCATTTGCTGCCTTCAATTTGTAACGTTAGTGGCAGCGCAGGCGATTTTACTGCCTCATCTACTACTTTTTTACTATTCCTGCATGTTGTACCCCACACTATCTTCCCGTCCTATTTACTGCTTTAAAAATGAAATATCTACTCGTTATTTTAATACTGGCCTGTTGTGCGGGTCGCCCGGTTTGTGCCCAGCAGATCTTCAGCTATCTCTATAGCTACGAAAACGCTCCGTTGTATGGTCTGGCAGATTCAGCAGGCAATACCCTTAGCGCCGGTATGTACAATGATGTAAGCCCGGAAAGAAATGGTGCTATCAGGGTTTCAGCGGGTATGCGCGGCACCAACGACTATTCTAACGCGCGCTATGGATTTCTGCATTCGGATGGCCGCTTGCTTTGCCCGGTTATTTACAGTAAGGCCAACAACTTTTCAGAGGGTATGGCGCTGGTAGGGAAAACAAGCGGGTCAACAGGCTTCTTAGGCGTTACTCAAAAACTGGGCTTTATCGACAAACAGGGCAAGGAAGTGATCCCCTGTGCATACACGAATGCAGAAGACTTTAGCGAAGGACTGGCCGCCGTATCTACAGGTGAGAAACAATGGATGTACATCAACAAAACAGGTAAAGTAGTGATACCAGGGCCTTTTGACCGGGCGATGTCTTTTGCAGAGGGGTTGGCCGCAGTTTATGTGCCTTACACAGCACATGGCGTCAGCAGCTTTAAAGTAGGCTATGTAGATCAAACCGGCAAACTGGTCATCCCACCTCAATATTCTTACGGGCGGCCATTTGTCAACGGCAGGGCCATTGTGCAGGTTCGGGTAACCGAGCCCTCGTACAAAAGCTATGCGGCTATTATTGACCGGCAGGGAAAACAACTGACCCAAGGTGAATATATAGATATTGTAACCACCGGCGCGGGGCATACTTTGGTGAAGCTAAAAGGCAGTGCGGGGTTGAATCAAGAAACCGATGAGTGGGGCGTGCTGGATGCAGCGTTCAAACTGTTACCTGAACGGTATACAACGCCACCCTACAACCTGAAGGGGCTGATGGCTTACCAGGATAAAGCTTCCGGCCTTTTTGGGTATAAAGATGTGACGGGTGCGATAAAAATACCGCCTGCCTATAAAGTAGCCCAGGCATTTAACGAAGGGCTGGCGCCTGTGGTGCCCGCCAATAATACTCTTTTTGGTTTTATCAATTTAAATAATCAACTGGTGATCCCTCCGCAGTTTAACTATGTGGGTATTTTCCAGAACGGGCTGGCAATAGTGAGCAAGCCCGGCGCTAATGGGAAACGCTTCCAGGGCGTGATAGACAAGACCGGTAAAGTGGTAGTTCCGTTTGATGACCGGGACATTATTGCCTACAGGCCCGGCAAAGCGCATTTTAGAAAAAGCTATATCGACTATTTTGATTACGGGAATGGCAAGACCAGCCTGGCTGCAGACATAACAACATTGGCACAAACCCGTGAAGCGATAGCCTATATTGCCAAAAACAATGTACAGGCCGCCAACGAAAAGCTGGTGCCACTGGAAGCCAAGAACTATGGCTATGCAAATTACTGGCTGGGCTACCTTTTGTTGCAGGCACCCGCACCTTTCAAGAACCCTGCCAGGGGAGCCGCATTGATGAAAAATGCCGCAGCCTGGGGTGTTCCGCAAGCCCTGCACGCCATGGGCTATATATACCATACTGGTGTCGCCGGCACGCGTGATTATAACCTGTCGTTAGAATGGTACCGGAAAGCGGGCGCGAAAGGGTTGGCAGATGCCTATGTGCAATCAGGGCAGATTCAGGAGCAGGGATTGGCAGGCACTAAGGATATCCCATCTGCGATAAAGGATTATACGCAGGCTGCCGAACTCTTTAATGCGGCAGGTATGTACTACCTGGGACTGATCTATTTTAATGGAAACGGCGTAACTGTCGACAAGAATAAAGGGCGCAGGTGGCTGCAACAGGCGGCTGACCTGGGTTTAAAGGAAGCTAAAGATTTTTTAGTGAAGACGGCAAAGTTATAAAAACATTACCCCATGCCCTTCGTTCCGACCACAACGGGAATGCAGTGAAGTAAAGCGGAGCCATCTCTACGTAAAGTTCGCCTCGTTTCGGAATATGAGATCCCACCGCCCCGGTTGCCATAATCGTAAGCGGCCGTTGTTACCTTTTATTAATCATTGTAATGCAGCTCCAGGCTTCCTGACTACAGATTTCTTCTTTCGCCCCCACCAGATGTAGAAGCCGGTGATGGGCAGGCCAGCGGCAATAAAGCTGGCGCAGAAGGCGAGGATGCGACCGGGCCAGCCGAGGATAAGCCCCGTATGTATATCATAGTTCATGTTGCGGAGTTGATCACCAGGCAGCCGGTCTTTATACCGGTTGAGCCAGAGGTTTTTACCGGTTTGCTGATCGTAATAAAAACCGGTCCACTTATAATTTTTGTTGAGCGACTGGGCATAGCCATAAATGCTTTCAGAAGCCTTAGCGGGCACGCTGATATAATAGGTTTTTTCCTGCGGAGCCTGCTGCTTCATGTGGGCCAAAATACTATCATATACTGCCGCCCGGGGCGTGGCAGTACTGTCGGACCGGAAGCTGGGCCACGCTGGTGTGGGCTTGCCGCCATTCACCAGCCATTGCACGCTGTTGTCGAACCAGGTAAAAGCCCATACCAGCCCCGTAAGCGCTATAATAAGCGCCAGCAACATCGCGTAAAAGCCCAGTATATTGTGCAGGTCGTAGTTTTTTCGTTTCCATTTTGTAGTGGCTTTCCACTTAAAGGCGAAGCGCTGCCGGGCGGCAGCTTTATTCTTAGGCCACCATAACACCAGCCCCGTAAACAGCATCACAATAAAAATAACCGTGGCCCAGCCTACGATCTTTTGGCCGGTATCAGCGAGTAGGAGATCATAATGCAGGGAGAATACGAGGTAGAAAAATTCGTACTTGGTATCTTCTACATACACCACCCGGGCAGTATAGGGGTTTACATAAACCGTTTTATAGGCTTTAATATGGCTGAACATATTCCAGCCCCCTTCGTCGGTTTGGTACACACCTACCTGTACATTTCTACCGGGTTCATAAAAGCGGATGGCATCGGGTTGATAGTCCTTGCCCAGGGCCTGCGCTGCTGAAGCCAGCAGCCGGCTAACAGGGGCCATGGGCTCACCCGGTCTGCGTTCGGTAAAGATGCGGTCTTTATAAAAAAGATCTTTCAGCTCGGGTTCAAAAGCGAGTATACAACCGGTGAAGCCGAGTATAAAAACCACCAGCCCGGACGAAAGCCCGAGCCAGAGGTGTATTTTGCCGATGCCTTTCTTCAGCTTCAAACCCTAGAATTTGAAAGTGAAGCTGGCCACGAAATTGCGGGTAGGATTGGGCGCTCCCCAAAAGCCCCAGCTTTTCTGGTTGCCGATATTGTTAAGTTTGGCGCCTACTCTCCATTTATCATTTTCATAAAAAGCCGTTGCACCAATAATATGATAGGCCGGAAGCAAAAAC
>JBQGCI010000184.1:0-7375 GCA_052038405.1 Acinetobacter pittii | reverse complement strand
ATTAACTGGTATGTACTTTTTGCGGGTGTACTGGTAGTGTCGATCATGGGTTTTTACGATATGGTGCAGACCAAACATAGTATTAGCCGCATTTACCCGGTGTTTGGACGTTTGCGCTATGTGATGGAAGAGCTGCGCCCCAAGATCTATCAGTACTTTGTGGAGTCGGATATAGATGGACGCCCCTTAAATCGTATCGATAGATCTACCGTGTATCAGCGCGCCAAACAGGACAATGATACGATGCCCTTTGGTACACAGCTAGATGTATATGCTCCAGGCTATGAATGGATTTGCCATTCCATTGCTCCTAAAGGATTTAATACACTGGAGCATAATCCTCGTGTATTGTTCGGTAATAAAGATTGCAGGCAACCCTATAATGGTAGCATCCTCAACATATCCGCGATGAGCTATGGCTCTTTGAGCTCTAATGCTGTTGAAGCTATGAATGGCGGCGCTAAAATTGGTGGATTCGCCCATAATACCGGAGAAGGCGGATTAAGCGATTTCCATTTGAAACAGGGCGGCGACCTTATATGGCAGATAGGTACCGGCTACTTCGGCTGCCGCGATGAGCAGGGTAATTTCTCTCCGGAACTCTTTGCAAAAAAGGCACAGATCCCTAATGTCAAAATGATCGAAATAAAAATTTCACAGGGCGCCAAGCCCGGTCATGGAGGTATTTTGCCTGCCGCAAAAAATACACCGGAAGTCGCCAGGATCCGGCATATAACACCAGGTATAACGGTAGAGTCTCCTCCCTATCATACTGCCTTTAGCTCGCCAACAGAACTCGTTCAATTCATTAAACAATTAAGAGACCTCTCCGGCGGCAAGCCCGTCGGATTTAAACTATGCATCGGGCATAAAAGTGAGTTTATTGCTATTTGTAAAGCCATGATCAGCCAGGATACTTACCCCGACTTTATCACTGTGGATGGGGGCGAGGGTGGCACGGGTGCGGCGCCACAGGAGTTTTCCAATTATGTGGGCGCTCCATTATTAGACGGTCTGGCTTTTGTGGAAGATGTATTGTGCGGATTAAATATCCGGCACCATATCAAGGTTATTGCCTCCGGTAAAATTATGACAGGCTTTCATATAGCACGGGCGGCTGCCTTAGGGGCTGATGCCTGTAGTTGCGCCCGTGCTATGATGCTGGCCGTTGGCTGCATACAGGCTTTAATTTGTAATACCAATCGCTGTCCTACAGGTGTAGCTACGCAAGACCCTAAGCTCACTAAGGGACTAGTGGTGGAAGACAAAAGAGAAAGAGTAGCCAACTTTCATAAAAATACGGTGAAGACCTTTGTCGAATTGATGGGTGCTGCAGGGCTCAGCGGTATGCAGGATATTACGCGCTCGCATGTGTACAGAAGAGTATCATTAACGGCGATGCATACTTTTGAAGAAATCTTTCCATCTGTAAAAAAAGGCGCCTTCATTGATGGTAAAGTGCCGCAAAAATATAGCGCCGATTTCGCATCTGCCAGTGAAGACCGCTGGGGTATACACACAGTAGGAAGCTGGAGCGAAGACAACACCAAAGAGAAATTAGAAGTGGCACAAACTGCTTCCGAAAATCCCGTTCATTAAATTTTGTTTTTATATCCAAATAAACCGTCTACATGTTTAAAGCGCTTTCTTGCATAGCAACGGCCTCGCTGCTTTCCTCTACAATTATGGCTCAACCGGGTGGTGCTTCGATGTCGTTGAAAAATACTTATCAGATCCTCAATAGCGATACCAAAGAGGCGATCATTAACAAAGCGGTGCATGTAGTGCCCACAGCTAATCAATATACTGCTCTGCAAAATGAATACATAGCGTTTATCCATTTCGGTCCTAACACTTTTACCAGGATGGAGTGGGGTAGTGGTAAAGAAGATCCTGCAATCTTTGATCTGAAAACGCTGGATACCGACCAATGGTGCAGGGTAATGAAAGAGGCGGGTATGAAGATGGTAATCATCACCGCGAAACATCACGACGGTTTTGTTTTATGGCAAAGCCGGTATACGAAACATGGCATCATGTCTTCCGGCTTTCAAAACGGTAAAGGCGATATTGTAAAAGACTTGTCCGCCTCCTGTAAAAAATACGGGTTGAAGCTGGGTATTTATTTATCGCCGGCAGACCTGTTCCAGATAGAAAACACCGAGGGTTTATACGGCAATCTGAGCCGGTATACTGAAAGAACTATTCCTAGAAATATACCCGGCCGGCCATTTGCCAACAAAACCACCTTTAAATTTAAGGTAGATGATTATAACGAGTATTTTCTTAACCAGCTTTTTGAACTGTTAACTGAATACGGACCAATCAGCGAGGTGTGGTTTGATGGCGCCCATCCTAAAACAAAGGGCGGACAAACCTATAACTACCAGGCCTGGAAAAAGCTTATTCAAACATTAGCCCCCAAGGCGGTTGTTTTTGGCAAGCAGGATATTCGCTGGTGTGGCAATGAAGCCGGCGCTACAAGAGCTACCGAATGGAATACAATTGCCTATCCTTTCAACCCCGATACGGCCAACTACTTTCCCGATATGACCAATGCATCCCTCGGACAACGAGCTGATTTGTATAAAGCTAAATATATTCACTACCAGCAGGCAGAAACCAATACCTCTATAAGAGAGGGCTGGTTTTACCGCGATGATAAGGAGCAAAATGTTAGAAGCGCAGATGATGTGTTTGATATATATGAGCGATCTGTGGGCGGCAATTCTACCTTTCTTTTAAATATTCCGCCTAACCGCCAAGGCCGATTTTCGGAGAGAGATGTAAAGGCGTTGCTGGATGCAGGCAAGCGCATTCAAGAAACTTATGGCAATAACCTTTTTAAAAATGCAAAGGGCGATGCAAAGGTTTTAGACAATAACACAACGACATTTTCTGTATTAAGCGATAATGCAGCAGAATTGATTATAACCACTCCTGCCGCGGTTGCTATCAATCGCATTTTGTTGCAGGAATCGGTTACCACCCATAGTGAAAGAGTAGAAGCCCATGCGGTAGACGCCTGGATTGGAAATGGCTGGAAGGAGATCGCTGCGGCCACTAACATAGGGTATAAACGGATCCTTCGTTTTCCCGAAGTAACGGCTTCAAAATTCAGGGTACGTTTTACGGCATGGAGAGCAGCTCCTGCTATCAGTACGGTTGCAGCTTTTTACTATACAACAAGACCTCCCCAATTACAAATCACTTCAGATATTAATGGCCGCGTAAGCATTGCGCCTCAACAGCAGCACTTCAACTGGAATCATAATGGCGAAAATGCAGCGGCCAATATCAATTCCGGTATCGAGATCCGCTACACCACAGACGGCAGCAATCCCACTAAAAACTCAAAACTTTATACACAGCCATTTGAAATGACCAAAGGCGAAGTGAAAGCCGCTGCATTCAGTAAAAATGAAACAGGTAGTGTAGCCGCCGAATTAATCGGCATCGCTAAAAAAGAATGGAAGGTCGTAGACTTAAGCAGCGAAACGGCCCGCCATAAAGCCAGCCTTGCATGGGATGGGAATAGCAAAAGCTACTGGCTTTCTGAACCGACAGGCGCAGTGCAACACGTTACTATCGACCTGGGCAAAAGCTACCATCTTAAAGGATTTGCTTATACACCACAACGTGATAGCCATACCGGCATGATGGAAAAAGGCACAGTACGCACAAGTGTTGACGGAAAAAACTGGACCATTATAAGCAGTTTCGAATTCGGCAACCTGATCAACGATCCTACGAAACGCAGGCATCCATTTTCTTCTCCGGTAGCGGCGAGATACATAACCATCGAATCAAAAGAAATTGCCGGCAAAGGCAATGTATTGGCAATAGCGGAGCTGGATTTTTTTGAGTAATGATTTCCTAAAAAATGGAAAGGGTCCGCTCTAATTGAACGGACCCTTATATACTCTAAACCCTCATGAAAAACTATTTGATCAATACGATAGGAGTAGACAAAGTTCCTACATCGGTTACCTGGCCATAAACAACGTTCACATTGTTGACCACAGCATCTTTATAACCTGATACATCGCTGGCATCAAAAGAAACGGAATAACTGCCGGATGGAAGTCCTACAAACTGGTAAAAACCATCTGCTGCAGGTATGGCGCTGCCTAATGTGTCCAGGCCCTGTAAGGCATATACCCAGGCTCCGGCTTCAGCTGGTTTTACATATCCTCTTATCTGGCCGTTGGCCTGGTCTGCAAATGCCTTGATAACCGGACGCATAATGTATTTCCCATTTCCGGTTTCATGTACTTTTACGGAACGGGCAGCATCAAAATCTACCCAGATTTTATAAACCCCATTAGGTGCCAGATCGTGATGCAGGTTTATTTTAACCACGCCCGAGGGAACCGTCAATTTTTCAGTTTGGCCATTAACCACGATGGTATTATTATTACCTAACACGAGCCGGATCTGTTCTATTTTACCTGCAGGTAAAGAAATAGGGTCACCTATTGCGATCGTTTTACCATTACGATAATTAAGTATGTTAATGGGTTGTGCAAATATGGGAGCAACAGGGTAGGAGACCCAGCCGTCATCAGCGGTACTCTTGTTAATACTTACTTCCTTTATATCAAGATAAAGGGCTTCATAATTAAGGCCAGGCGCATCGGTTAAAACCAATTGTACTTTCGCCTGGCCTTCGGTATTGCTGTTATTGTCATTTTTGGAGCAGGCCGCTGCCAGCAATACGGTAAATAAGGATACGGAATAAAAAATTCGTTTCATGGATATTTTGTTTAATGGTAATACAAACATATCCTGCCAACATGAAAAATTCATGAAGACTTTTATAAATGTTTATCCTGGAAAGTTACAGTGAAGCGGGTACCCTGATCCTTTTGGGATTTTACATCAAGATGTAAGCCCTCGTACCTCGCAATAGCATCCACAATAGCCAGGCCCAGCCCATAGCCTTCCGACCGGGTGGCTCCCTTCCTGAAGCGGTAAAAAATCTCCTTCAGCTGCAGTTCGTCAATGCCTGCTCCGGAATCTTCTATAACAACCGTATAGGCCGGACCGCTTAGTTGTTGGCCGGTTATACGTATGCTGCCCCGGCTTTTATTGAATTTGATCGCGTTGTTGATAATATTGTAAAATAACTGGAACAACAGATCCTTGTTTATGTTTTTTAAAGAAACAGGAGCGAGTTGCCTATTCAGAACAATTTCTTTTTGTTCGATGCGATGCTGTAATTCTTCTACCACCTGCTCAATAACCTCATCAATAACCAACACATCTTTATTAATAAACTGGTTATTGTCTACTCTTGATATTAACAAGAGCGCATTGACTATTTTTTTCAGCCTCCGGATGATATGCGTAACAGATTCGAGCTTTTTATAGTGTTCTTCTGTCAAGCTATCATCTTCCATCAGGTTTTCGATCTTACTTTGTAAAATGCTGATGGGTGTCATCAACTCATGCGAGGCGTTGGAGCTAAACTCTCTTTCTTTTTCGAAAGCCCCTTTGATTTGCTGCATCAACTGTGAGATACTCTTATCGAGGTGTAAAAAATCTTCGGTACTGCTTTTGAGCCTTTCTTCCGGTTCATTGAATGGGAAATTCGCTTTCAATAACCGGGTGCGTATGATATAACCTAAAGGTTTTAACAGGTACCGGTTATAAAAACGATCTGTATCAACAAAATGATCAGCGCCAAGGGCAACAAAATATACAGGGCGGTTTGCTGTAAAGCCTGCGCCTCTGCACTGATGGATGCTGTTTTTTTACCGATCTCTAACAAATAATTTTGATCCCCTTTTCTAAAACCATATATGAGTATACGATAATCAATGGTATCCCTGTCTACCAGACGTTGTTCTGTTATCAGCGTATCGGCAGGGGTCGCTGTATCAGCCTGCTCCAGCGATATATATTCATCTTTAAGCATGGAGTAACTGCCATAGGAGCCATCACCTTCGAGATAATAGTCTATACCTGTTTCGCTGATTTGCTGCAATACTTTTTGCTTCTGCTGCAGGAGTGTGTGGTTGGTGTTGGCAAAAGCCACCCGCTGCATTATTTGTGGCAGTAACACCACAAATACAATTAATACAGTCAGTGTACTGATCGTTGTAAATAAAGCCAGCTTCGTATGCAGTCGCATTATTCCATTTTTATTTTATACCCGATCCCTCTTACGGTTTCCAGCCAGTCTACCGGGGCATGAGCGCCTAATTTCTTCCTGATGTTTTTGATATGTACATCGATATAATTAGAGTCATTCCCTTCATCAGAGAAATCGCCCCATAAATGTTCACTTAGCTGCAGGCGACTTAAGGGCCTGTTTTTATGTAATACCAGGTAACTCAGCAGGTCGAACTCTTTTTTGGACAGATCCACTTCCCTTTCCTGATGCCTGATCAGCCGGTTACGGATATCCAGTTCAAATGCGCCTACTATGGTAAGGGTATCGTTAAGGTCATATTTCCGTCTGGTGATCGCCATCATGCGCGACTGTAACTCAAGCAGCGAAAAAGGTTTAGATAAATAATCATCGGCACCCATATCAAGCCCCCTGATCCGGTCTTCTACCTGGCCACGTGCGGTAAGAATGATAATAGCTGAATCGGGATGATCCTTCCTGATCTCCTTTAACAGATAGAACCCGTCTTTGTCAGGCAAACCAATATCCAGTAATATAAACTGATAATGCCCCGTATCTGTTTTTTGAAGCGCTTCAGCAGCCGAAGAAGCGCAATCACATTGAAACTGCCTGCCCTCAAGAAATACAGCGATTTCCTCCGCCAGCATCGCTTCATCTTCTACAATTAATATCTTCATATGGCACTGTTAAAATTGATAATACAATCCAAGCGTAAAAAAAGAATTAATCTGGCCCGCCTTTTCCGACGCATTGTTTCCTAACAATGAGAACTGGCAGGCACCCTCCACCAGGTAAGAGGACCTGTTATAAGATAACGGCAGCTTAAGGTTGTAAGATAATAAACCAAACTGGTCGTAACTGCGGCTCTCTTCCCGGGGCGGCGGCGTGCCCTTACCACGTCCATTATTTTTTCGTTCTACCAGGTAAGTTTCGTAAAACTGCTGTGTTCCGGCAACAATAGTCAGTTGTGGCGTAGTAGCCAAAATATGCCGGTCCCGATCAGCGTTCATCACGAACTCTTTGGAGTTGCTGAGGCTTATAAAAAGATCCCGTTGCTTGCCGAAGGAATAGTCTGCGCTGACACCCGTATTTACCAGGTGCTCATAGTTAAACGACACACTGGCCATATGAGGACTTGATGCCTGTAAGAAAGGTGACTGTTTAGGGAAAACCGCATAAGCATAACTAATATCACCGGTAAGTTTTGGCACAATGGTGAACTGGTAACCGGCGGTAAGC
>JBQGCI010000183.1:0-8753 GCA_052038405.1 Acinetobacter pittii | reverse complement strand
CACCATTCCTATGGCATTGGCACCTTTCTTCAGTTGCGATGTGACATCATGTATTACGTATAATGTGCGCCTGTCGAACCGGGTATACATCGGATCCAGAAAATGATCTCCTACCCTGCTGCCATTGATAGAACATTCATATAAGCCGGCTACCGCGATATAGGCCCTCGCATACTTTACTTCCTTTTGTAACCGGAACTCCTTGCGGAAATATGGCGCAGGTTTATAGTGGATATCATTATGATCGCTGATCCAGGAGCCTTTCCATTGATTGTTACCCAACATACCGGTTTCAAAGGCAGCAACTTCCGATGAAGCGGGCCTGCCCTCCTTGTCCCAAATCACTACCTTCCAAAAGTAGCGCTTCTGCGGTTCGAGTTTTTTTCCCTTGTAAGCAACGAGCATCTGGTCGGCTTGTTGCCGGCCGCTATTCCAAAACGCACCCTTGCCGTTTAACACTTCAGTTGAGTCGGTTCCCACTGTAACCTGGTAGGCACTTTGACGGGCACCAGGTCGGTCATCCCTGAGCATCCACATAAGCCTTGGGTTGTATACATCCACTCCTAACGGATTGATCAAATGCTCACACTTTAATGCTACAGGCTGTACTTTACTGGCGGTAGCGCCTGCCAGTAAGGAAACAGCTGTCCCTACTAATGTTACTGTTATTTTCGCTATCATTTCCGGAATTATCTTCTGTTCAATGCCAGATGGCTCTATTTATTTGTTTTATGTCTTTCAAAGGTAAGGTTCATCTTTTGTCCCCGGGGATGGATACTAAAAACATTATCACCACTCTTTTTAAATTCGCCGACTGCTGCTACAAACTTATACGGCATTTGATCAAAAGTAGCATTTACTGACTGCTGCTGTACAGCAGTAAATGGCAACTTTTTGTCCGGGGCTGCTTTAAGCTCCCAAAACCACTTTAAAGAACTGTTGCCCGTCACGGAGATCGCCATTTTATTTTCTAAAAATTCTATCCGAACGGCACCTTTAACATTGGTCAGAGGCCAGGTTACCGTTAATTTGCCTTTTACTTTATCAGATATTACCGGGTCGCCGCCTTTAAGCTCTATAGTCTGCCCCTTGCTGACCGCCATTAATCTCAGGCCTGCAAGAAAGTCCCTGCTGCTCCATAGATAACCGTCTACAACAGGCAGGGTCATAAATATACATTCGTTGGAATTGACAGGACGGGTTTCATATTCCGACTCCATATTTTCGTCGAACATGTGAATATCCCTGAAGCGCAAGGTTCCTTTTTCCCAAAGCAAATTAGCCCTGTAAAACCTGCTGTTAAACCACACCGTTTTTTTATCACTTCCCGGGAGATCATTATTTACAGTAACAGCAGTGGGAGGCGTTATACTGAAATTTTTCTTAAACCATTTTCCTGATGCCGCCAGTGTTTCTACTCTAAGTTTGTTCTTGTCCCTCAACTGCTGAATCAGTGGAAACTGCATGCGCAGCCCCTTTGCCATCGCCGGCCATGTGAAAGAGTTTTCCTGGCCGGCCTGCGTATAAGCAAAAGCCATAGAAGCCCCGTCTACCAACTCACGCAGAAACCAATGCACCCATGTAGAATCACCTCCCGCATCACCGTATACAGGTTCCAGAGTTATTACCCCCTGGCGCGCGTGCTCCAGGCCGGTATCATATTGCCTTACCGGATCGCTCCCCAACATTCTGAATATGGGTACGGGTATCTGACTGGCGGCATTTTGCGCAGGCATGTAAGAATTTTTTTTACTGGGATAATACGCCTGGTTCCAATAACCTCCCCACAACGTGTAGCCATCTGTACCATACTGGTCTTTGCAGTTGGCCGATGCAATTATATGGTACTTTTCATACATGTAATTTAAGCTATGTGCGTCAATGAACCACGACGCCACTGATTCCGGATAATACCCGAAAACCTGTTTAAAATCTGCCATGTAAACATCTATCAGCCGTTCCCTTTCGGAGGGCGTATAGCCGGTAGAAAATCCCACATCGGCATGCCAGTCCCAGGGATACCGGCCTCTCCACCTGAGCCCGGCTTTTTCCACCAGCGGCTGAGGAATTTCCCACCAGGCTCCGATCTCGAACGTACCTTTGGGAAGCTTCTTTAACAGCTGCTGATACTTAGGATCGATTAACGCATCGTACTGAAGTAAAAACGTGCCGCCCAGCTCATGCTTTTTCATTAGATCAATTTGCTCAACAACGGTCTGGTATAACACTTCCCTGGTAATATTGGCGTCTCTTGGCTCAATATCCCTTATAAAATTAACGATATTGACGATCCGCGGTTGCTGGGCGGAGGCGCCAATGCAACAACCCAGGAAGAAAAAAATTACAACAATCATCTGTCTTACCATCATCCTTTATTTTTTTTAATTATAAAAATTACTTTTTATTAGGGGCGTTCCATGGTTCGGAAAGAAGCCACTTAAAACATGGCTCCGTCCATTGTACCGCAATATTTTTTATATGATCCACTCCAAATCCATGTCCGCCTTTTGCATATAGAAATATCTCCGTTGGGATCCGGTGTTGCCTTAACGCAGCGCTAAAATACAGGCTGTTCCCTACCGGAACTGCTTCATCATCGAGGGCCGATACCAGGAAGAATGGTGGTGTTCTACCGGTAACATGCCATTCATTGGAATAAGTCCTGATATTTTCGGCAGTTAGGTGCGGGCCTATCAAATTGTTTCTTGAATCTTTGTGCGTAAGGCTATCCGCAAAGCTCACTACCGGATAAACCGCTATCACGAAATCAGGACGAACACTGATATTTTTAGAGTACCGTATTACTGCGGTGTCAAAATGGGTTCCTGCTGTAGTAACAAGGTGGCCGCCCGCTGAAAACCCCATCAATCCTGTTTTACCTGCATTGACTCCGTACCGTTTCGCATGCTCCCTTACAAAAACGATAGCGCTTTGCACGTCTGTTAAAGGAACCAACTGCTTTTGATCCATCTTTGCAGCATCCGGTAACCGGTAATCGAGCAAAAAGGCCGTAATGCCTGCTTCATTTAATTTTTTGCAGGCAGGTATACCTTCCCAATCATTAGCTCTTCCCCCATAAGATCCTCCCGAGCATACAATAACTGCTATATCGGTTTTTTTTACAGCTGGCATAAAAACAGTAAGCCGCGGTTCTTCTGTTCCCGGTTTTGCAAACGGAATCTGGTTTGGAGGATACAGCCTGATTTCCTGCTGCGCGAACGATGCATGGGCAAATAGGGCTACAAGCAATACCGGTCCTAATATTTTCTTGATCATTTTAAAACAGGTTAAACTCGGCTAAATGAACCAGATTGGAAGAGAACGCAGAATTGATCTGCATCTTTACATAACGTCCCGTTTTGGCCTGGCTAAAGAATATTTTTTGCAACGCACCATCGTTGAGCAGGTTTCCTTCAAAAGCGGGCTCCCAATTAACGTTGTCATTGCTTAAAAAAATCTGGATCTCGTTAGGCCTGCCGCTATTGACACCCTGCCTGGCTACAAAGGTTGCTCCACTCACCTTTTTTGCTTCCCCCATATCAATAGTGATATGGTGAGGAGGACCCGGCTGGTTGCCCTGCCACTGACTGTGCCAAAACGTATTGATATTATTATCCAATACGAAAATAGCCCTGCCGTTGTTCGCACCTTCGCCGTTACTCTCCTCGGAAGAAAAGTTAATAATATTCCAGCCCTTCCTATCAAACGGATTGGGAACAATGCTTACAATACAGAAATGAATACGCAAAGCCTGATTAATGGCAGCAGAGGCGTCCGTAATTTTCACCGGCAAAAGATAGGTTTTCGACATATCAGGCGGTGCATTGTCGCCAGAAGTACGCACTATTATTTTAAACGGTGAGGTGGCCAGCTCGCCTTTTTTTATTACCCCCGTAGCAGCTTCCATTGTATAGCTCCTGGCAGGCAGCAATAGATAGCTGGTATTATTAGCCCGGTTAAAACTATCCAATAAAGACCCGTCTACGCTAAAGTTCACCGTGATGTCCTTATCGGGGTAACCCGCCCCACCATAGTTAGCCCCGTAGATAATGGGCCGGCCTATCGTATCACTATTGGAGAAATCATATTTGATGGGACCGTTAACGGCCTGCGGCATATAGATCCTTGTAAAATTCTCCAAAGGCTGATCGGGCAGGTTCAGTTCCTCTTTACAGCCCGAGAAAGCGATTGCAGATACTAATACCATTGCGGTTATATTAGATTTTATCGTTGACATATCTGAATATTTAAAATAAAATAATTTCGTTTACCAACCCGGATTTTGCAGTAATTGCCGGTTCCTGTCCAGCTCGTACTGGCTGATGGGCCAGAAATAATAGGAAGGCCTGAACAAATGCGGTGTCATCGTTGGCACCCTTTTGTAAAACGCATCGCCGTCTTTACTGATATCCATACCGTGCAATACGCCCATTACCTGGGAGGCTATTTTCCACCTCCGGATATCAAACCACCGATGGCCTTCGTAAGCCAGCTCAATTCTGCGTTCGGCGCGTATTTTGGCACGCATTTCTACCTGGCCTGAAGGAACGGGCAGGGCATTGGCGCCGGAGCCATATTGAGGGATACCGGCCCGTTCCCGAATCAGATTGAGGTACCGGAGGATGTCGGGATTTCCCGGACTGTATTCATTCAGCGCTTCGGCATAGTTCAGGTAGATTTCTGCCAGCCTGTATAAAGGCAGCGGACGATCCTGTCTCTGCCCATTACCTCCCGAACCTATATTCGTTACCGGGCCTACATTTTTACGTACCAGGTACCCGGTTTTGGAAAAATCGGTTGCATGGCCGTTCCGTCCGTTAGGGCCGGAAACGAAAAAGCTGATCGGAGCCGATTCGCTCATGGTACCGCCCTGCCACATGGCATTATTGTAGGTAACATCGGCATAAAAACGGGGTTCCCGGTTTAAATACATATTGAAAACACGTTGGCCATTAACCGTAGTAAAACCTGTTTCTGAATAAAGCGGAGACTCTGTAATAGACCTGCCATCTGACATAAAATAAGCGTCTATCGATTCCTGGGTTGGTCCGATCCCGCACCAGCCGCCTGCCTGCCGTGGCTCGCAGTGAACATCCCATTGTGCCAGGCCGTTCCCCTTGCGGGAAAAAATCTGTTCGTCATTCCAACCCTGAAAAAATATGCCCTGTAACGATTTGACAGGATCACCTGAGGGGTCTTTGTATAAAGCGTAAATCCCCAGATCGATTACGGCCTTGGCAGCGTCTGCGGCCAGCTTCCATTTCCCTGCATCCGGTGTTTGTGCGATCATCGGTGTACCACTGCCGCTTCTGAATGTGGCTAAATCGGTGTTACCGTTAAATTGCGGACTGGCGGCATACAACAATAAACGCGATTTCACGGCCAGGGCCATCCCCTTGGTCGCTCTTCCATATTCGACATCGCTTACCTGGCCGTTTCGCATGGGGCGTAAGGGCAGCGTAGCAGCCGCTTTATCTAGTTCACTAACTACATAATTTACACACTCGTCATAAGTGCTGCGCGGTACCTGCATTTCGGTTGAAGGTGCATCGGGGGCAACCACCTCTTCGCCTACCAGGATTACCGGGCCATACTGGCGCATCAGGCAGAAATAATATAAAGCTCTTAAAAATCTGGCCTCTGCTTTATACTGATCAATAAGTGCCTGCCCGTTAAGGTTACGTATTTCGTCATTTTCATCAATATGATTCATAAAATAGGTAGCCGAACGGATCGCCCTGTAATAAGGAGCCCAATAGTCCGGATTCGTCATCGTTGGACTCAGGTTGCCTATATTGATCGGATAATTCAAACCACCCGACCAGGTAAGATCTGCTTCATCGGCCGTGCCTATCCAGGGAAAGCCGTGGATGGCCTGCTGATCATCTGGTACCGAGCTATAGATATTAGCTAAAAATTGTTCCGAAGTAGCCTTCTTCTTAAAAACCTCCTCAATCGTGATGCGGTCATTAGGCACCTGGTCGAAGAATTTTTTACAAGAGAGCGAACCTACTGTCAACGAACAGATCAACAGTATTTTTACTAAATGCGTTTTCAGTGTCATAACACAATATTTTTTCAATTAAAGCTGAATTATTAAAAATTACACCTAACACCAAAATTGTAGGTTTTCAATAGTGGATAAGATGAGCCTCGGCCATCACCCAATTCCACATCCCATAAATCAAACCCGCTGAAAGTTGCCAGGTTATACCCGATAAAGTAAACGTCCAGATTAGTCATACCCACCCTTTTCAGCCATGAGGTCTTTTTAAAACCGTAATTCAGCTGCAGGGTCTGCAATCTTAAGAAGGCTCCGTTCTTTACCCACCAGGTACTGTTTTCAAAGTTCATATTATCATTACCGTATGTTATGCGCGGATAGAACGGGCGCGGATTGGGATTATCAGGTGTCCAGCGGTCTGCAATCTCTGCTAAGAGGTTCCCCCGCTCTCCGCCGAATGTAAAGGGACGAAACCCATCTCCGGATAAAGCGATGTCCACGTTGCTGATGCCTTTGAACCATGCTGCTATAGACCAGTTCTTCCAGTTCAGCGTAGGACCGAATCCATAAACGATCTCAGGCATGCTGCCATATCCGATCGGTCCCTGATCATAAGAATCGATTCTGCCATCGCCGTTCAGATCTTTATACTTTATATCTCCCGGCCGGTTGGTGCCCGGTTGTGAAGGGCTGTTGGCAATTTCCTCTTCCGTTTCAAACAGGCCTAAAGCAGTGTACCCAAAACGCTGCCCCAACTTTCTGCCGATCCGCTGTTGCCACGGATAAGGCCAGGGTGCATTGGCATCATCAATTACTTTTGCCCTGTTCCAGGTAATATTACCTCTTAGTCCTACCTGGAATTCCTTACCTACTTTCTTAGTTACATCCAGGGTAGCATCTAATCCGTTATTATTTACCGCACCCAGGTTGGCATAGGGCAGGTTGATGATACCTACATACCAGGGCACATCTCCTCTCTGGCGGAATATACCCTCGCGCTCTTCCCTGAAAAAATCGGCTGTTAAAGAAACGGCATCGTTAAGAGCCCTGATTTCCAATCCCAGGTTATATTTTTTAGCCCGCTCCCACGACACATCTACGGCATAATCACCGAAATTGAGACCTCCAAAAGAATTATTGGTGTTATTGCGTCCAAAATCATATCCTCCGGCATCGGCCACAGTAGCGATATAGGCAAATCGTCTGCCTCCAATATTACTGTTACCCACCTCTCCGTAAGAAAAACGCAGTTTCAGGAAAGAAACGGCATCGGCGATCGGCTCAAAAAACTTTTCATGAGATGCTACCCAACCTAAACCAAAAGAAGGGAACAATCCAAAACGTTTATCGGGGGCAAAGGTTTCGGAACCATTATAACCGAAATTAGCTTCTGCCAGGTATTTGTTGGCATACGCGTACGTAACACGACCGGCAAGCCCCATATATCTGAAAGGAATAGAACTGATAAAATCGCCCGCGAAAGCTTCTACCCTGTCCGACTTGTTGAACAATACCATGCTGGTCACCTGGTGGTCACCAAATGTTCTGTCGTAGTTGATAGAGGATTCCAGGTAGAATTGTCTGGAACCGCCGTTCTCCCTGTTATACCCCAGGTAATTCGTACCTATAGATGTTTGGGTAAAAGTGATGCTGTCATTGGCACCCCTTCCGGTAGCCAGGTAAGAATCTACCGACTTACCCCTGCTGATGTTATGACCATTATTGTTATCGAAAGAATACATACCTGTAACTGACAGGCCCTTGGTGATGATATCCAGGTCCTGGGTTACGCGTATATTGCTCCAAAGCTGGCTGTTGAACCGGGTGGCATAGCCGGACTGCGTCAGCATCGTATAGGGGTTACCCATATCTCCGGTTCTGGGCTGCGAGAAATACCCGTTGGAGTAACGAACCGGGATTGTTATGGGAGGCATTACATAAGCGGCGTTAAATATAGAGCCGGTACCGGTGCCCGGGTAATTACCATTGCTGATCCAACCGGATGCGCCAAAGTCGGCCCTTGTACTTTTAGTAAGATTCAAAGTAAGATTGGATGTAAAATTGTACCGGGTGAACCTGATGGCTGAATTATACTGCGCCAGCTGATCGGTTTTGAACATGCCCGTTTCATCATAGTATCCAACCGATAAATAATATTGTGCTTTTTCTGAGCCCCCGTTAGCATTTACGCGGACGCGTCGGTTGTTGCCATGCTTATTGAATATCACGTCGAACCAGTCTACATTGGGTGCCAGATCGGGGTCGGTTCCGTTACGCGTAGCGTCGATACGTTCCTGTGAATAACGCGGTAATGGGTCGTTAGGATTACTGCTCTTATAGGCTTCGTTAGATACCTCCAGGTAAGTAACCCCATCTGCAAACCTGGGTAATTTAGTAAACTCGGTTACGCCATAATCAATTTGCGCATTGATGTTGGTTTTACCGCTCTTTCCTTTTTTTGTTTGTATAATTATTACCCCGTTAGCTCCGCGAACGCCATATACAGCTGTTGCTGATGCATCCTTAAGAATGGTAAAACTGGCAATATCCTCCGGGTCGATATTATTGAATGCGCGTTCAATACCGTCTACCAGTATTAACGGCGAACTGCTGGTAAAAGTAGAAATCCCCCTGATGTAAATTTCAGAATTATCAAACCCTGTCTCTCCGCTGCTCTGAACGCCGATAATTCCCGCTACGCGTCCTGCCAACAAATTGGTCAGGTTGGCTACCGGCATTTTAAGTTCTT
>JBQGCI010000182.1:0-7364 GCA_052038405.1 Acinetobacter pittii | reverse complement strand
CCCTGGCAGTTTTCGCAGGCACCCTCCGAATTAAAGCTAAACAGTGAAGCACTCACCTGGTTGGTCGAAGCAAACACCTTACGGACATCATCCATAATACCGGTGTAGGTAGCAGGATTAGAACGGGTAGACACACCCACAGCAGATTGATTGATCACTATTGCATCCGGATATTGCCGGAGGAAGGCATGATGGATGAGAGAGCTCTTTCCGGATCCGGCTACACCGGTTACTACCGTTAGCACACCCACCGGAATACTTACGTTTACATGGTGCAGGTTATTGGCGTGAGCATCAACAATGGGTAAGGAACCTACAGGGATACGAACATCCTTTTTTACAACAGCATCTCGCGTCATATATTGTCCTGTGAGTGTACCTGAATTCAGGAGCCCGTCAAAGCTCCCTTGAAACATAATGGCACCTCCCCTTTTACCTGCATGTGGCCCTACATCTACAATATGATCAGCCACTTTTATTACATCAGGATCATGTTCTACTACTATTACAGTATTACCTTTATCTCTTAACTTTTTCAACAGATCGGTGAGCCGGTGCACATCCCTGGGATGCAATCCTACGCTGGGCTCATCAAAAATATACATTACATCTACCAGGCTGCTGCTCAGGTGCTTTACCATTTTAATACGCTGCGATTCTCCACCTGAGAGGGTGCTGGTTTCCCTGTCAAGGCTCAGGTAGTCCAATCCTATATCCACCAAATGCTGCAGGCGCTCCTTAAGGGTGTGCAGCATAGGGGCCGCGATCGGTTCTTCCATATCTTTTAGAATGCTGATCAGTTCCATCACTTCCAAAGCAGCTAATTCTGCAATATTTTTTCCTGCAATTTTGCAACCGAGGACAGCCTGGTTTATCCGCGCTCCTTTGCAAAGAGGGCATTCCTGCAGTCCGATATAGGGTGCTACTTTTTTTTGGGTGCGCTCCGACATTGTTTTAAGATCGCGTTTAATAAACGCTTTGGTGAATTTCTCAATAACACCCTGGTAAGTCACATTCATTTCACCGCCGCCAAAAGCCATTTTAACTTTAAGAGGTTTGCTATACAACAATAAGTCCATTTCTTCAGCCGAATAATCACGCAGTTTCTTATCATTATCGAACAATCCCGATCCCTGGTACATCGCATTTTCCCAGGCAGCAAATACCGGCACCTGCATGGCGCCTTCATTCAGAGACTTTTCTTTATCTAAAAAGGAGTCGGCCTTAATTCCCATTTTTTTACCGAGGCCGCTGCATTCCGGGCACATACCTTCGGGATCATTAAAAGAAAAAACATTTGAGTTGCCGACGAAAGGCTTTCCCACCCGGGAGTACAGCAACCGCAATACAGGAGCGATATCGGTGATGGTACCAACGGTTGAATGAGATCCCCCTCCTAACCGCCTCTGGTCTACTACAATCGGCATACTTAAATTTTCAATTGCATCTGCATGTGGTGGCGCATACCGTGGCAGGAAATTGCGCACAAACATGGTAAAGTTTTCGTAGAGCTGGCGCTGTGCTTCCGACGCAATAGTGTCAAACACAATAGAAGACTTGCCCGATCCGGACACTCCTGTAAAAATGGTGATTTTTTGTTTGGGTATGCTTAGTGAAATATTGCGGAGGTTATTTTCCCGGGCGCCTTTTATATGTATAAAACCTTTATCCATTTGCCAGCTTTTCGTTTGATGATTTGTTTAGAGCTAAAAAAAGGGCATGCAAAATAAGATGTTTTTTTGACCGGGACGGAATTTTTGTTTACCAAATACTACCTGGCATGATCAACCCTCCGTTATAACGGAAGGGATATTTTTATGAGCCAGATGAAAGAACGGAAAAAAGACACAGCCCTGCCGGATGCTTAAGAAGTCGTGTAACCTCCTTTCAGGCAGCCCCTTAGAGTGATCGCATTTCTATCAGCGCATTATCTGCGATCGGCTACAAATTTTCGGGGCATACTATTTGTTTTCACTTAAAAAAAAAACAATGGCTACTTCAAAAACAAAAACCAACAAGTTAGGCGTGAAAAATTCGCTGGTGAATAATATCAACGCCCGTAAAGAGAAAGGCGTCAGCAGAAGTAAAGACGATTCGACCATCAGCAAAAAGGCTTATGAAGATATGCAAACTAAATGGACCCGCAAGAAAAAGAATGATTAGATAGTGTCAAACCGGTCAGCTCATAACCTGCAAGGCAGCCTCTTCTCCTGTATTAATAGCGCCTTCCATAAAGCCCTGCCAGTCGGCCAGGTGCTCGCCGGCAAAATGTACATGTCTAAATGGGCGGCTTAATATGGGACGCAAAGAAAACCATTGGCCCGGACCGTACAAAGCATAAGCGCCCCTGGACGCGGCATCGTTACCCCAGTAATAATTCACCTGTTTACGCATTATAGAAGCTGCATCTTTTACAAGAGGCTGCAACATATCCGCTATATGACGGGCATTAACCGCATCGCTCTGATTCGCTATTACTGCCGCTTTATCGCCGATGCTGTACGAGATTAAAACACCTTCGGTTCCGGGTTGCCCTTTTGTTGCATGGTAGCAATAGTGGGGCAACTGATCTGTAACCATATCAAATCCATCTTCCTTCCAAAACCGCTGCTTAAATAATACCGCATGTTTATTGATGCGGGCATATTGTAAAGCGTTTATGGCCTGTAATTTTTCAGGGGGTAATCCAGGATTCCAGTTAATTTTCGACATTGCAAAAGTAGGGATGGAACAGATTAATTTATCTGCGGTAAACCGTTTGCCATCCGCGCAGGTAATCGTTACCCTATCGCCTTGCTCCACTTTTATAACCGTACAACCCAGCCGCATGTTTTCTCGGCCAACAGCATCTGCCAGCTTTATAGCCAATTGTTGATTACCACCTCTTATTTTAAGATCCATTTCGTTCCTTTCACTGCTTTCTGCGTATTCTGCCATCGCTGCAAAAGCCGATACCTGGCGGATACTTTCTCCAAAATCAGTGCTATCGAGCAATTCCCGGATCTCCAGATCCCTGCCATCGCATCCATTATGCACCAGGTAGCGCCACCAGTCATACTGGTCCAGTTGCTGCTTGTCGCTATCTGTTAAATCAGCATAGCCTTTCAGTAACTGGTTCCATTTTTTATTCCAGGCTTCGCTAAAACCCCAACCCCCTGCCGGAGCATATGTGCCTTTATAAATCAAATGGGTATCCATTTGATTATTGATCAGATCCAGCTTAAACTGTTCACATAGCTCACGAATACGACTATGAGAATTCCCCACCCACTCGCCGCCCAGTTCAACCACGAGCCGGTCAGCGATTTGGTGCGAAAACACACGGCCCCCGATACGGTCTCCTGATTCCAGCACCGTAACCTCGCAGCCTTTTCGCTTCAGAGCGTATGCAGCGGAGAGACCAGCCAGCCCCGCGCCGATACAAATAACAGAGGGTTTCTTGCTCACTGCCATAACAGCGCCCGCATGATGCTGTATAATTAGGCCAGCTGAGAATAAAGCAGATTTTTTGACAAAGTTCCGGCGTGAGATCATGGTAGAAGTTTCATTGCAAAAATGAAACAAGTTATCGAATGTTATACTACCTATTATGAGCGATGCCTGCAGGAAACAGCGGCAAAAAGGGGCCTGCGCTGAAAGAGTGATACACTGTGCCCATATATAGATTGTTCACCTTCTTACCAGGTAGGGCTGCCCTGCGCAGGACTTTCGAACGGCCGGTATTTTGTGGCAGGACTTTTGAAAGAATCCTTTCATGAAAATCCTCCTGACCGGCGCTACAGGTTATATCGGCAAACGCCTGTTAATTCAATTATTGAAAGAAGGGCACCATGTCATTTGTGCTGTAAGGGATCAACAGCGCTTCAATGCCCTAAAATATAAAGACGCAAAAGGAACACTGGAGGTTGTAACATGTGACTTTTCCGACAAGTCGAGCTTATCTGTTATTCCAGGGGAGCTGGACGTAGCGTACTATCTCATCCATTCGATGGCTGAAGGCGGCGATTTTTCCCAAACCGAAAAACAAAGCGCTCAAAATTTCCGCGAAGCTATAGAAAAAACAACTGCAATACAGGTAGTATATTTGACCGGTATTGTGAATGAAGCGAAGCTATCCAGGCACCTTCATTCAAGAAAAACTGTTGAGCAGGCACTTCAAAGCGGCCAATATGCATTAACAGCTTTGAGAGCCGGTATTATTGTTGGATCGGGAAGCGCTTCCTTTGAGATCATCAGGGATCTTGCTGAAAAGCTACCGGTAATGATTGCGCCCGTATGGATCAAAACCAAATGCCAACCCATTGCTATACGAAATGTAATTGAATTTTTAACCGGTGTAAAGCTAAAAGCATTTACCTACAACCAGCACTTCGACATAGCAGGAAACGAAATACTTACCTATAAAGAAATGATCCTTCAATATGCCCGTGCCAGAGAGCTGAAGAGAAGCATTATCACAGTGCCGTTTTTCACGCCGCGTCTTTCTTCCTATTGGCTATACTTTATTACATCTACCAGTTACACCCTGGCAAAGAACCTGGTGGAAAGTATGAAAGTAGATGTGGTAGCCCAATCCAATACCCTCAGCCAACAATTAGGTATACAATTAATCAGCTATCATGAAGCCATTCAACTGGCTTTCGACAAGATTGAGCAAAACGACGTGCTGTCCAGCTGGTATGACTCCTTTCCTGATCACTTTCACAAAAGAAATGTTTGGCAATACCTGGAAGTTCCTGAAAAGGGTTGCTTCAAAGACAAAAAGCAAGCTGCCGTAACTAATGAACCCGAAACGCTGGATCGAATATTTGGCATCGGGGGGACAAGGGGATGGTATTCTTCTTCTTTGCTCTGGAAATTAAGAGGTCTTTTGGACAAACTATTCGGCGGTGTGGGATCACGCAGGGGCAGACGAGATATACGTATCCTGGAGCCCGGAGATAGTGTGGACTTCTGGCGCGTATTGTACGCGAACCGCGGCGAAAAGAGGTTGTTGCTTTTTGCTGAAATGAAAATGCCGGGCGAAGCATGGCTGGAGTTTACCATTAAAAACGATCAGCTTTATCAAACGGCCACCTTCCGTCCCAGCGGGCTGGCTGGCCGTCTGTATTGGTATGCCGTTTACCCATTCCACTTTTTCATTTTCAATTCTATGATCCGTCAACTCACGGGCGCCGAAAAATAAGCCATATGTTTCATACATTTAGAAAATGAAACCATCATTATTCCTGCTGCTGGTTATGACACCCGTTTTAGCGGTGCGTGCGCAGCAAATAAAAATAATAGCACAAACCGGCAACACCAGCTTCAGGGGGCTCAGTATTAAAGGCCATTCCATTTGGATAAGCGGAAGCGGTGGTACCGTTGGCCGGTCTGTTGACGGAGGCAATACCTGGCAATGGCAAACTATCCGGGGCTATGAAAACACTGAGTTCCGGGATATAGAAGCGCTGGATGAAAAAACAGCCGTTGTCATGGGTATCGCGTCTCCGGCCTATATTCTGAAAACATCAGATGGCGGGCAAAGCTGGACCGAGGTATATGAAAACAGGGATACTGGTATGTTTTTAAACGCCATGGCTTTTAAAAATAAAAAAGAAGGAATGGTGATAGGTGACCCTATCAATAATAAAATATTCGTTGCTCATACGAAAGACGGCGGAAACAGCTGGCAACCCAACGATATATTAAAATTACCTGAAGCAAAGCCAGGAGAAGTTTTTTTTGCAGCAAGCGGCTCCAATATTACATGGTCGGAGTTCGGATACTGTATCGTAAGCGGTGGCGCTGCTTCCCGTTTTTTCAACAAACATAAAGCCATACAATTACCCACCACCCAGGGGCAGCAAATGACAGGCGCCAATGGAATAGCGGCACAGGGTAAAGCATTACTGGTAGCCAGCGGGGACTATAATGACCGGGATAAAACCGATAGCGCCTTTGTATATAGCCGGGACGGAGGAAAAACCTGGCGGCTGCCGGATAGGATGCCTTCCGGTTATAGAAGCGCTGTTTGCTTTACGGGTAAAAATACAGCTATTACCTGCGGTATAACCGGTATAGACATCACCAACGACGGGGGCAGGCATTGGACAAAAATAAATGGAGCGGGTTTTAATACCTGCGCCTACGACAAAGCCAGTAAGGCGGTATATTTTGCCGGAAATAATGGCAGGGTTGGAAAACTACAATTGTAGCATTCTAACCCCGCCTGGTGAACGGCTCATAGATGAAAATGGTGCGTTGCATAAATTAGCCGTATTAAGTTCTGATAATTTTAATGAGTCAAAATTAGAAGCCAACACAAGCCCGCACAACGGGGATTTACAGGAACAAATACGGGATTTTTCCCGTATCATATATTAAGCTGACCTTTTATGTTTGCTAATCATTCTGTTGATTAAACACTTAAAAATGTTGGAAAACAATTAGTGCAAGCTCGAATTTTACTTCACAAGAGAAAAAATCGAAAGCCTGCTAAAAGAAAATCCCAAAGCAATGGGAATCATCATCAGTCAGGAAATAAAAGTGCGTTTCACTGCTGATAATGAGAAGCTGAATATAATAGAAATAGTAGCCCGTCCCGACAACAGACCTACCAAAGGCCGATCCCTGCAGTCCGCGGTACACGGCTGTCCGTATCCGCCCGGCTGTGGCACAACCACTGATATGGAGCAATAAACTATATATCATTGAAGATCATTGCAGAAATATTAAACATTTTAGATCTATTGGGGCCAGCCCTTGCTGTAGGAGTTTTACTATCCTACAGGCGGGTGCTTCCCAAAGAGATACAGCTTATCCTTATCTTTTGCCTTATTCAACTCCTGTGCAACACTATTGCTACCATTATTGAGCGGCTGGCCCTACCCCATAGCTTCATGCTCTTGCAAAATAACTACTGGATCTACAAGTTAAACTCCACAGGTTGCTTTCTCACCGTTTTATATCTGTTTTTCAGGCATTTACTTCACTTCAAATTAATTCTACTATCCGCGCTTTTATCGTTATATGCTCTCGTATCCGTGTTGCTCGTCGTCAGCGGCGAGGGAATTTACCGGTTTAACTCTATAAGCGCTGCCTTTGAAAGCTTCGTTATCATTGCATTATGTCTTCACTTTTTTTATTCAAAACTTATCAATACGCATGAAGAAGTAAGCATCCCCGATACCAGCATTTTCTGGTGTGTGGTTGGAATATTTACTTATTACGCCGGAGCACTTTTTATATTTATATCATATAAATATTTTATAGGTTCAAATGACAGCGCGGTTGGGGTTTTGTGGAGATTTCACAATATCCTGTTGTTCATCTGCTGCCTGTATATCAGTTACGGCATCTTATGCAAAAATTACCGGGCGATA
>JBQGCI010000181.1:0-6357 GCA_052038405.1 Acinetobacter pittii | reverse complement strand
TCTTTTTCAATGAACTTGTCGAGCAGGATGCTTCTTGACCGGGCAATCTCGATGGATTTAGCATTATTTCTGCTCCCGTTGTTTTGATTTTGCTGTGCAAAACCCGTCAGTAACAAATGAATGAAGCCGTACAAAAGAATGACTTTTCTCATATCCCGTTTTCTTTGAGGATGCGCCAGGTTATCATATCCCATAGTCATGCGCATTTGCCGCCTGAGCTTAAATCAGGTTCAGCATTTTTTGTGTCGCTTTGATGGCGGCAACGGTTTGATCGCTATCGAGCCCGGTGGTGGTAAATTCACGACCATTCAGTTCCCAGGTAATGATGGTTTCGCAAAGCGCATCCGTTTTCCCACCCGGGGGGATACGTACAATATAATCGCGAAGCTTAGCCAGCGGTAATTTCTTTTTGGTGTAGATCCGGGTAAGCGCATTCATAAACGCATCATATTGGCCGTCGCCGGATGCGTGTTCTTCTATAATACCATCTTCGAACTTCAATATTACCGTTGTTGACGGGCGCATATTTTTGGAATGCGTCAATACATAATCTTCTACAACAACCCTGTCCCCAATGGTATGACTGTCCAGCACATCCGAAATAATATAGGGCAGATCATCCTGCGTAACCGTTTCTTTTTTGTCGCCTAATTCTATGATTTTTTGAGTGACAGTTTTCAGGTCTTCATCAGAAAGCTGAATGCCTAACTGGGCCAGGTTGTTCTCAATATTGGCTTTTCCTGATGTTTTGCCCAGCGCATACTTCCTTTTGCGACCGAAGCGTTCGGGCATCAGGTCATTGTAATACAGATTCTTCTTCTTATCGCCATCGGCATGTATCCCGGCTGTTTGCGTAAATACATTTTCACCAACAATGGGCTTATTGGCAGATATTCTGAAGCCTGAAAAGGCTTCTACCAGGCGGCTTACTTTATAAAGCGCTTTTTCATTTACCGATGTTTTCACATCTTTCTGAAAATCGTTCAATACAGCCACCACGCTCTCTAATGGCGTATTACCTGCACGCTCACCCATACCATTGATGGTAAGGTGCAAACCTTTAACGCCGGCTTTTACCGCTTCAAGTGCGTTGGCTACGCTCAGGTCGTAATCATTATGGCCGTGGAAATCGAAATGGAGGGCGGGGTAGCGCTCCGTAATCTCAGTCAGGTATTTTGACGCTTCAGAAGGTATAAGTATGCCCAGCGTATCGGGAAGTAATATCCGTTTTACCGGCTGGGTAGCCAGGAAATCAATATACCGGAAAACATAATCCTTTGAAAAACGCATGCCGTTGCTCCAGTCTTCCAGGTAAACATTACAGGTAATTCCTTTTTTCGTGGCCAGCTTTAAAACGTTGGCTATTTCTGTAAAATGTTGTTCGGGGGTTTTCTTAAGCTGATGTGTCAGATGATTGAGTGAGCCTTTGGTTAACAGGTTCATCACTTTGGCACCGGCTTTCTGCATCCATTTAATCGAAGTGTCACCGTCTACAAAAGTTAACACCTCTATTTTGTCAATGACACCATTGGCAGTAGCCCAATCGGTAATTCGCTTAACCGCCTGAAATTCCCCTTCCGACACCCGGGCGGAGGCGATCTCAATCCGGTCTACTTTTACTTCGGTAAGCAGTAGTTGGGCGATGGTTAATTTCTCCTGTGCTGTAAAAGACACGCCGCTGGTTTGTTCGCCATCGCGCAGCGTAGTGTCCATTATTTCTATATGACGCCGGTCCATTTATAAATTATGGCACCCCTGTTCCGAAAATCGGAAGACCAGGGGCGCCTTTTATGTTTTGTAAAATTATAGGTAGTTACATTTTGCTATTTAAATAGCAACGGTTTTGATACCCCCAATTTAATAGATACTTTTTTCCGCGAATGCAGCAATCTCTGTTTTCATGTCCTGCAGGTAATCTATATCATCGAAGCCATTCATTAAATTATGCTTTTTATAGCCATTAATGTCAAAGCTTTCTGATTCGCCCGTGGCCAGGACGGTCACTTTTTGCCCGGGCAGGTTTACTTCCAGTTCAGTTTTTGGATCGGCTTCTATCGCTTTAAAAATTTTATCCAGAAAAGCCTCGCTGACTGTTACCGGCAGGATACCGATGTTAAGAGAGTTGCCTTTGAATATGTCTGCAAAAAAGCTGGATATCACACAACGGAATCCGTAGTCGTAAATAGCCCAGGCAGCATGCTCGCGGCTGCTGCCGCTACCGAAGTTTTTACCACCTACCAGTATTTTGCCGCTGTAAATAGGGTTGTTCAATACGAAGTCCTGTTTAGGAGTGTCGTCGTTATTGTAACGCCAGTCGCGGAATAAATTGTCGCCGAAGCCTTTGCGTTCGGTCGCTTTCAGGAACCGTGCAGGAATGATCTGATCGGTATCCACGTTCTCAATAGGCAGGGGGACTGCTGTAGATTGTAATACTGTAAATTTATCGTAAGCCATTTAATGTAAGATTTGAGATGATTTAACCTAATTTTTTACTGAAGACAATTTAATTTAAATTAATGATTTATAATTAATTGTCATTGTTTACCTAAACTGTTGCCTCCTCCTCAATCAGTTCTCTTGGATCTGTAACTACGCCGGTCACTGCTACAGCAGCGGCTACATAGGGGCTTGCCAAAAGGGTACGTGCACCAGGACCTTGCCTTCCTTCGAAGTTGCGATTGCTGGTACTTACAGCATACTTGCCGGCAGGAATTTTGTCATCATTCATCGCCAGGCAGGCAGAACAGCCCGGTTGTCTCAATTCAAATCCGGCTTCAGTTAAGATGTCTAAAATGCCTTCTTCTTTAATTTGTGCTTCTACAATATGCGAGCCAGGCACCAACCATGCCGTGATATTATCCGCCTTCTTTTTGCCTTTAACAATAGAGGCAAAAGCACGGAAGTCTTCGATACGGCCATTGGTACAGCTACCCAGGAACACATAATCGATCTTTTTACCAATGATGTTTTCATCTTCCTGGAAGTCCATATAGGCTAAAGACTTTTTGTAAGAAGCTTCACCGTCTTTTACTTCAGAGGCTTTGGGTATTTTACGGGTGATACCGGTTCCTAAACCAGGGTTCGTTCCGTATGTGATCTGGGGCTCAATATCGGCGCCATTAAAACTCAGCTCCAGGTCAAATTTTGCATCAGCGTCTGTTTTTAGGGTTTTCCAGTAAGCCAGCGCTTTATCCCAATCTTCGCCTTTAGGTGCTTTATCTCTTCCCTTAATATAATCGAAAGTAGTTTCATCAGGAGCGATCATACCTCCACGGGCTCCCGATTCAATACTCATGTTACAAACCGTCATACGGCCCTCCATGGTCATATTTTCAAATACCTCACCTGCATACTCTACAAAATAACCGGTAGCACCGCTTGCAGTGATCTGCGCAATGATATATAAAGCCACATCTTTGGGTAAAACACCTTTGCCCAGTTTGCCATTAACAGTAATGCGCATTTTTTTAGGTTTGGGCTGCATGATACACTGAGACGACAGTACCATTTCCACTTCGGAAGTACCAATACCAAACGCAATGCTGCCAAACGCTCCATGCGTAGAAGTATGAGAGTCGCCGCAAACAATGGTCATACCGGGTTGGGTAATACCATTTTCTGGTCCAACCACGTGTACAATACCGTTTTTAGGACTTCCCAAAGCCCAGATCGAAATACCGTACTTTTCTGCATTGCTCGACAAGGCAGCTAATTGTTTGGCAGACAAAGGGTCTGCTACCGGTAAATGTTGGTTGATGGTTGGGGTGTTGTGATCGGCAGTAGCGAAAGTACGCTGTGGGTACATCACTCCAATTCCTCTGTTTTCAATACCCAGGAAAGCTACCGGGCTGGTTACTTCGTGAATAAAATGGCGGTCAATAAACAAAACATCCGGACCGTCCTCAATCTTTCTTACCACGTGGGCGTCCCAGACTTTATCAAACAAAGTGGTTGGATTTGTACTCATTGTAAATAATTCTTATAGTTAAAAATTTCTTGCAAACATTGCTTTTCGAAAGCACGTAAAGGTAACAAGAATATCAGGATTTTAATCGGGCACGAAGGCCGTTTTATGATCCCGGCGAGATTTTTATAATGAATTGAGGGTTGTAAAAATATTAATTGTAATAATTACAATTATACTAACTGCGCTATTATTATAAAGGCCTTCTATTTGGATTTAAAGATTTGATAATTAAAGTAATATATTTTTATTAACGTTTATATAAATGCCTGCTGAAGGAAATGAAGGCTAACGGAATTTATATTTGGATAACGTAATTATTTCAATATTTTATGTAGCGTTGTATTTTGAGAAGATGTGTTTCATCGCTTCTAAAAGCCCGGATAAACCACCCGGAAAAATATACTGAGTTTTTAAAACTGTTCAGCCTGTTGCTTGTCACCGGTGATGTTTTAGGACAGGCCGGAGCCTTTACCTGATGAAATAAAAAAGGTTTAACAACAGGCTGAAAATACCGCAGGCAGGGATGTATAGCCCACTACGATGATGAGGCGTTTTTCTTCTAAACGGATCTGGCGACGGTAATCGGCTACCTGAAGGGATATCAACTATCCGGAGGATATTTACAACAGGAGTGGTTATGGAGAATGAATTCCCTGGGAATGGCCAGTAGAAACGATATTTTTTACAGACTTTTTCTCATCACATAATCATTCATAAAATATCCGTTGCCAATTTCGATATCCGTTGTTTGTGCAATTGCAAAACCAACAGCCTGGTAAAAGTGGATCGCCTTATTATTCCGGTTTACATTTAAAGTGAGCTGTTTTGCTCCGGCTTTCTGGGCATAGTTCATAATAAATTGAATGAGCTTCTTTCCCAGTCCTTTACCCTGGCAATCGGGGGAAAGGTATATTTTATGTAAATGGGCCGTTTGCCCCTTTTTTAATTCCAGGCCGGCATAGCCGGCATTCTTTCCGTCCAGTTCCAGGAGGAAAAAAATATATCCCGGTTTATTGAAATCTTTTTCAAGGGCCGCATCGCTATAAAACAGCTCCAGCATGTAATCCAGTTGGTTCTGCGACAAAATAGGCGAATAAGTAACCGGCCAGATCTCCAGGGCGAGTTGTCGAATAACAGGAAGCTCTGCATGGGTAGCTGTTCTGATCTGTACATCCATAATAGGCGCTGTTTTAAACGAAAATGCACCAATTTTCATTGATGCATTTTAAGAGTATATGAAAGAAATTAAGCCAGTTTCTTTTTCAGGTTTTCGTCAATGGCTTCTAAAAACTCTTCGGTATACAAATAATGTTCACCGTGGCTTACTTTGTTACCATGAACGCAAACCGCAAGATCTTTGGTCATTTTACCTTCTTCCACAGTTTCAATACAAACTGCTTCCAGCGCGTTGGCAAAATCGATCAAAGGCTGGTTGTTATCCAATTTACCACGGAAGGCCAAACCTCTTGTCCATGCAAAAATGCTGGCAATGGGGTTGGTGCTGGTGGGGTTACCTTTCTGGTGCTCGCGGTAGTGACGTGTAACGGTGCCATGCGCTGCTTCAGCCTCCATCGTTTTACCATCAGGCGTTACCAGTACGGAAGTCATCAGGCCTAAAGAACCGAATCCTTGGGCAACGGTGTCACTTTGTACATCACCATCGTAGTTTTTACAAGCCCAAACAAAATTGCCATTCCATTTTAATGCGCTGGCTACCATGTCATCAATCAGGCGGTGTTCGTAAACAATTCCTGCTTCAGTAAATTGTGCCTTAAATTCGTTTTGGTACACTTCTTCAAAGATGTCTTTAAAGCGGCCGTCGTATTTTTTAAGAATGGTATTTTTAGTAGAAAGGTATAAAGGCCATTTTTTGTTTAACGCTACATTAAAGCAGCTGCGTGCAAAACCATAAATGCTTTCATCGGTATTGTACATCGTCATCGCTACGCCATCTCCTTTGAAGTTATATACCTCAAAAGTTTGTGCTTCACCACCGTCTTCAGGTACAAAAGTCATGGTTAATTTACCTTTACCTTTTATTACGGTATCTGTAGCACGGTATTGATCACCAAAGGCATGACGGCCTACAATAATTGGAGCTGTCCAGTTGGTAACCAGGCGGGGAATATTTTTAATAACGATTGGCTCACGGAAAACCGTTCCATCTAAAATGTTCCGGATGGTTCCGTTAGGGCTTTTCCACATTTGTTTCAGGTTGAACTCACTAACACGAGCTTCGTCTGGTGTGATAGTCGCACATTTGATACCTACACCATGTTCTTTAATGGCATTGGCAGCATCAATCGTTACCTGGTCATTCGTCTCGTCCCTGTATTCAACACCCAGATCAAAATATTTAATATCCAGATCAACATAAGGAAGGATTAATT
>JBQGCI010000180.1:0-15710 GCA_052038405.1 Acinetobacter pittii | reverse complement strand
CGTTCTTCATTGATATCAAAACCAATAACAGCAAGCTTTTTAGCAAATGCAAGGGCAATAGGTAATCCCACATACCCCAGGCCAATTACAGCCAGCTTTGTTTTTTTTGTTACCAGGTTGGTGTACATACCGGAATTACTGATTTACAAATTCCAGAACCGCATGGGTAATACAGGCTAACTGCTCTTCATCCATTTCGGTATGAATGGGTAAAGACACAACCCGCTCCGTTAACCAATCGGTAACCGGCAGCTCCTGGTTTTCTGTATTAAAATGAGCAAACATCTTTTGTTTATGGCCGGGAACCGGGTAATAGATCATCGCAGGAATCTTTCTTTCAGCCAGAAAAGCTACCAGTCCATCCCTGTCTATACCATTAAGTAATAAGGTGTACTGGTGATACACATGGCTGGCAAAATCGGCTTTTGCCGGAACGGTTAACTTATTGCTTACACTGAATGCTTTATCGTAATAAGCCGCCACTGCCTGACGGGCTTCATTATAAGTATCTAAATGTTTTAGCTTAATATTCAGTATCGCAGCCTGTACACTATCCAGCCGGCTGTTACACCCTACCACATCATGATAATACCTTTTGCTCTGACCATGGTTGGCAATCATCTGCATTTGAGCCGCCAGCTCGTCGTTGTTGGTACAAATGGCTCCACCATCCCCAAAAGCGCCCAGGTTTTTACTGGGATAAAAAGAAGTGCATCCGATATGCCCTATTGTTCCCGTTTTTTTCACGGTACCATCCAAAAACGTAAAATCAGCGCCAATAGCCTGTGCATTATCTTCTATTACATACAGGTTGTGCTTTTCGGCAACAGCCATGATGGCTTCCATATTGGCAGGCTGGCCATAGAGGTGTACCGGCAGTATCACTTTGGTTTTAGACGTGATCCTGGCTTCCAGCTCATGAACATCCATACAAAATGTATGTGGATCGACCTCAACAAATACAGGTTTCAGCTGTAGCAGGGCTACCACCTCAGTGGTAGCAATGAACGTAAAAGACGGTGTAATTACCTCATCACCAGGCTGCAGGCCCAGGGCCATCAAAGCGATCTGCAAAGCATCAGTACCATTGGCACAGGGAATGACATGTTTAACATCCAGGTAGGCGGCCAGGTTTTGAGCAAATTCTTTTACTGCCGGGCCATTGATAAAAGCGCTGCTATCCAATACCTCCAACACTGCATTGTCTACTTCGTTCTTGATCTTAAGATACTGGCTGCGGGTATCAACCATTTGGATAGGACGCATAGGGTTCGATTTTTTAAGGGGGCAAAAGTAATAAAATAAAAAGCAATATTATAGATTGCTTTTACATTTGCCGAAAGGTGAACCGTGAACGTTTTAATGTATAATATTTCGATAAGGCTGTATCAATTGGCCATTTTGATCGCTTCTTTATTCAACAAAAAAGCTAAACGCTGGCTGGAAGGAAGAAGAAATGTTTTTACCAGCTTAAAAAACGCTATTGGCAAAGATGCCCGCGTTATCTGGATGCATTGCGCGTCCCTGGGTGAATTTGAACAGGGACGACCCGTATTGGAACAACTCAGGCAACAATACCCGAACCATCGGTTACTGCTTACCTTCTTCTCGCCTTCGGGATATGAAGTAAGGAAAAACTATGCAGGTGTAGACTGGGTGTTTTACCTGCCATTAGACACACAAGCCAATGCCCGGCGGTTTCTGCATATAGTCAACCCCGCTTTAGCCATCTTTGTAAAGTACGAATACTGGTATCATTACCTCCGCCAGCTGCATCTGAAACATATACCCGTCATACTTGTTTCCGCAATTTTCAGGGAAAATGCACCGTTTTTTAAGTGGTACGGCGGCGTACATCGGAAAATGGCTCATTATTTCCATCATTTATTTGTGCAAAACCAGGAAAGCTATGACAGAATAGCTGCCATTGTTCCCCCTGAAAAAATCACTTTAGCCGGAGATACCCGCTTCGACCGGGTAAAAACTATAGCAGATAGCTTTGAGCCGCTCCCATTGATTGAACAATTTATCACCGGTAAAAAGATACTGGTGGCAGGCAGCACCTGGACCGAGGACGAGCAAATGCTAAAAAAGCTACTTGAAAAGCAGCAAGATCTTTCTTTAATCATTGCACCTCATGAAATTAACGAAACGCATCTCCGGTTTTTAAGAGAAAACTTTGCGGGCGCAGTTTTCTACTCAGAACTGAAAAAAATAAATAGTGGCACCTCTCCCGCCCGTGTATTGATCATTGACAATATAGGCATGTTATCCAAACTATATTACTACAGCGCGCTTGCTTATATCGGCGGCGGATTCAACAAATCAGGCATTCATAACACGCTGGAAGCAGCAGTTTATGGTAAACCGGTCTTATTTGGTCCTCATTACCAGAAGTTTGCGGAAGCAATAGGCTTAATCAAAAATAAAGCTGCTTTCAGCTACACAACGGATACAGAACTGGTACAATTAACGCATACCCTGTTTACTGATAATCAACTTCAGGCTGCCTACAGCCGCAATGCAGGTGAGTATGTTAACAGGCACACGGGAGCCACCCGCCTCATCTTGAACTGGCTTAAGAAAACCGCCTTTTAAGCAGTTGCTCAAACTGGCTGGTTACCGGGTGACCGGATACCCATCCATTCTTGGTTTTCAATTCTCTTTCAATCCAGTATTCCGCCTCAGTCAGCGAGCTAAAATTGTTGATCGTTTTGATACTTCGCTCGAACATAATTTCATCACCCCTGAAAAGCTCCCTTACAAATGCAATCCGGTCTTGTGCTGTGATCGCTTTATTCAGGTCTTTGATGGCATTTCTGCCGGCTTTCGGAGCAGAGGCCTGTTTGGCGGCCTTGGTTGCCGCTGGCCTGTTTTGCCTGGATAAAGTGGGCATATCATCAGCTAATTCATTACTATCGCTAAAGCTAAGCCTGGCCTGGCCTTCAGAAGTTTTTAACTGTTCCTGTAATTTGATCAGCTCTTCATAACTGGGTATCTCCGTAGCCGGTTCGGCCAAATGCTCTTCTTCGTCGCTACCTTCTACCACCAGTTCATAATATTCCTTTTCTTCATTTCCCGCTTTTATCTGGTCTTTTTCTTGTTCAGTGTTCGGATTGCCGGGGATAGGTTTGGCATTAGGAACAATCACCGAAATACCGCTGGTTCCCAATACATCTACCTCCCGCATATTCCCCGCTATCTCGTTTTGCAACATTTGCACGGTACTCAACAACTGACTCAACGGCACTTTTTGAGCCAACTGCATGTTTAGTTTTTCAATCAAGCTTCTGATTCTTTCCATTGTTATTTTTTAAATAGCACCGGCAGTAGTATAAATAATATCAGAATCGTCCCGGGAACATCACCTGAAATCGTCACACATTAGGCATCGGCGTCTTTACTCATCCCGCAAAAACAATACCTTTTAATGGGTTATTTCAAGCTACAGGAAAGTTTGTTACCGGCGCTAACGGGTCATGAGCTTCCTATATCAAAATAAATACAGCTAATCATCACGCAGACATGCTACTTTTGAGGAATTTTAAAGTAATACGCCAACGAACGACAAATATTGTGCAGGCTGACAAAATGTATAAATATTAACAATGTTTATTGAACCCAATTTAAGCGGAGAGCGGCGCGGCTGGATAGAAGTGATCTGCGGCTCAATGTTTAGTGGCAAAACAGAAGAGTTGATTCGTCGCCTGAAGCGTGTGCAATTCGCCAACCTCAGCGTGGAGATCTTTAAACCGTCCATTGATACCAGGTACGATGAGTTGAACATAGTTTCGCACGACACTAATGCTATTCATTCGACCCCGGTAGACAACTCGCAAAAAATATTGCTGATGGCCCAGGATGCAGACGTGATCGGTATTGATGAAGCGCAGTTTTTTGACGACGGCCTGCCCGATGTATGCGACCAACTGGCCTACCACGGTATCAGGGTGATTGTAGCCGGGCTGGATATGGATTTTACTGGTAAACCATTCGGGCAAATGCCTTTTATAATGGCTAAAGCCGATTATGTAACGAAACTCCACGCCATTTGTGTAAAATGTGGCAATATTGCCAACTACTCGTATCGCAAGATCCCGGATGACGACCAGGTAATGCTGGGTGCGATGGATGCCTACGAGCCCCGTTGCCGTGTTTGCTATAATGAGAAAAAAGAGCATTGATTTGAAACCTATTCTTACCTTATTAAAAAAAGAACTAGTACTGGAAGTGCGCCAGCAATATAGCTTCTATGGCATATTGCTGTACATGGGTGCTACTATTTTCGTATTATTCCTGGCTATACAAGAGCCGGAAAAAGAGATCTGGAACGGCCTGTTCTGGGTGATACAGCTCTTTATTTGTATTAATGCAGTGGCCAAAAGCTTTATGCAGGAAAGCCGGGGCCGTATGCTTTATTTTTATACCATTGCTTCCCCCACCCATTTTATGGTAGCTAAATTGCTGTTTAACAGCCTGCTGATGTTACTGATGACCCTTACCAGCCTGGTACTCTTTTTCGCATTTATAGGTAACCCGGTTCAAAAAATGCTTCCCTTTATTGGTTTGAGCTTGCTGGGGGGCTTTAGTTTGAGCATGGTATTTACCTTTCTTGCAGCTATTGCAGCCAAAGCAAGGCAAAATGCCGCTATTATGGCCGTTTTGGGCTTTCCGCTTATTGTACCGCAATTGATGCTTCTGATGAAACTATCGGCCGCTGCCTTCACCACGCAGCAGGGATTTGAATGGAGCGATGTGCTGCTCCTGGTTGCCCTCGATTTTCTCGTTGGGCTCTTATCAGTCATCCTGTTTCCGTTTTTGTGGAGGGACTAACCTGTGGCGGATCAACGCATCTCCTATTTGAGATTATCCACAAACATTATCAACTTTCCACTTACTTTTGTGTTTATCAGTTAAAATTGTTTTTTTAGTATGAGGAAAGCATGGTGGAAAATTCTCTGTGTGCTATTACTGGTATATGCGGTGGTAGGTGGTTTATTGATTACGATACCCAACCTGCCGGTACTGGGAGAAACCATCCGCAACGTTTTTTACCATGTGGGCATGTGGGCTGCCATGTTTGTATTGTTTACCTGTTCGCTGGTGCACTCCATCCGGTACCTGAGCCAAAACAATTTAAAGAACGATATCGCTGCCAATCAATACGCGTCTGTAGGCGTCGTATTCGGACTATTAGGTTATGCTACCGGCGCCGTTTGGGCCAGTTACACCTGGGCTGATCCTAACAACCCGGCCTTTGACTCGTTCAGCGCTGTGGCCCGCGAGCCCAAATTGATTGGAACAGCCGTCGCGTTACTGATCTATTTCGCTTATTTTATTTTAAGAAGCTCGATCCAGGATATCGACCAGAAAGCCCGGATCAGCGCCGTATACAATATTTTTGCTTTTGCTATGCTGTTTCCTACCATTATGGTTGTGCCCAGGTTGCTCCCCAGCCTGCACCCCGGACAGGAAGGTAACCCTGCATTGAACTTTAAAGATTCGAGTCCGGCAATGCGCATGATCCAGTATCCCGCATTTATCGGTTGGTCATTGTTGGGTGTATGGATTGCAACGCTTAAAGTAAGATACCACTACATAAAAGAAAAGAATTTTATTAAATAAAGATGGCAATGAAGTCTTTGATGTTTATTTTTTTCCTGCTTCCTTTGTTGGCTAATGCGCAGGCCAAAGAAAACCTGATGTATAGCAGTGGCAGGATCTATGTAGTAATTGCTGTTATATTGATCATCCTTGCCGGTTTAATTCTTTATTTGGTAAGAATTGAAAAAAAGGTAAAAAAGCTGGAAGAAGGTAATACCACCGTTTAACCTCCGCTCCCGCTTTATTTTTATTGCTTTGCCGTGTGCCATGGGTACCGTTGATTGCCGGGACCTATGAATGATTTTTCCTGTGCCTGCCCGATACCCGGAAACGCCGATAAAATACGTTTTACTACCGGTTAACAAATTAAGTATTTTATTAACCTTGTTAATAACGATTAATTTCTATTTTGCCAAAACATTGAAAATCCTATATCTATGTATAACGATGACAACAGCTTTTTTGATGCCGTGAAAAAGAGTTTTAGTAAAGCGGCAGCATTTACCAAATGGGACAAAGGTTTGCTGGAGCAAATAAGCGCCTGTAACGCGGTATACCGCATGCGCTTTCCTGTTAAAAAAGAAGATGGCAATATTGAAGTAATTGAGGCCTACCGGGTACAACATTCTCACCACAAAACGCCTTGTAAAGGTGGGATCCGCTTCTCCATGGCGGTTACACAAGACGAGGTAATGGCCCTGGCAGCTTTGATGACTTATAAATGTGCCATTGTAAATGTACCCTTCGGCGGCGGAAAGGGCGGTATTAAGATCGACCCTAAAAAGTACACCCCTTACGAACTGGAGAAAATAACCCGTCGTTACACGTCGGAGTTGATCAAGAAGAATTTTATTGGCCCGGCCGTGGATGTACCTGCTCCCGATTATGGAACAGGCGAAAGAGAAATGGCCTGGATCGTTGACACCTACGCCGCCATGCACCCACATGAAATTGATGCAGCCGGTTGTGTTACCGGTAAGCCGGTTTCGCAGGGCGGCGTAAGGGGCAGAAAAGAAGCAACCGGCCTCGGTGTTTTCTACGGCCTGAAAGAAGTATGCTCGATGGAAGAAGAGATGCTGAAGTTGGGTTTAACTACCGGTGTGGCAGGTAAAAGAGTGGTAGTGCAGGGGTTGGGTAATGTAGGCTATCATTCGGCCAGATTCTTTAGTGAAGCAGGCGCTGTTATTGTAGGTATTGCAGAATTTGAGGGCTCCATATCAAAACCTGACGGCATTGACGTGGAAGCATTGGTAGAACACAGAAAAAGAACAGGATCCATTATGGATTTTCCTGGTGCCATTAACCTCGAGAACAATGGTGCCGCGCTGGAACTGGACTGTGATATCCTGATCCCCGCTGCGTTGGAGCAGGTGATCACCAAAGAAAATGCACCAAGGGTAAAAGCAAAGATCATTGGCGAAGCCGCCAACGGGCCGTTGACCCCGGAAGCCGACGAAATTTTGTTAGCGAAGGGCGTACTGGTGGTTCCTGATATGTATTTGAATGCGGGCGGGGTTACGGTTTCGTATTTTGAATGGTTGAAGAACCTGAGCCATGTGCGGTACGGCCGGATGGAAAAAAGATTTAATGAAACGATGAATGAAAGAATTTTACAGGAGATCGAAGAACTGACCGGGAAAAGGGTGGACGACAGAAACCGCTCGCTGATCAAACACGGCGCGGATGAAATTGACCTGGTGCATAGCGGACTGGAAGAAACCATGATCACTGCCACGCGTGAGATTATGGCCGAATGGAAAAATAACGAAAACATTCCCGACATGCGTACTGCAGCTTATGTGGTAGCTATTAATAAAGTAGCCACCACTTATGCAGAATTGGGTATTTTTCCTTAGTCATTCAGCGATCATAAAGCATACAGAAATGCCGCCCTTTTTAGGGGCGGCATTTAACATTATACGCTTTTGATGATCAGACTTTTTTTAGTTCCAACCCGGATTCTGATTTTTCAAAGCCGGGTTAGCCTGCATTTCATTCAGCGGAATAGGCCATAACAATGCATGTTCAGGAATGGCGCCGGTTTTTGTAGCACCTTCCGGTTTATTCTGAATAACAGCAGAGGCAAGTGGCACCCATCTTAATTTGCCCGACTGCATGCCGTCAGCCTGCGGATACCAACGGGTACGTCTTATATCATCCCATATTTTAAACTCCAGCGGAAATTCATGAAACCGCTCTGTCAATATAGATTGAATGAGCGCATCCCCGGCAGCGGTTTCATTGGCCAGGCCTGCGCGTCTGCGCACCTGGTTCAGGTACCCTCTTGCCGGACCTTCCTGCCCGGTTCTTGCCAACCCTTCGGCTGCAATAAGTAATATCTCGGCATAACGGATCATAGGCATGTTATAATCACCGTCCCTGCCATTTCTTAATGATGCCTCATCAAACCACAACCAGTTACCCACATTGTTCAGGGTATGAGCTACACCGGTAGCATCGGTATAGTTGCGGAAAAAAAACTGCTTTTCCATACGCCGTATATCGGATGGAGCATAACTATCAAGCAAAACACTGCTGGGCAGATAGGCATTGTACATGACATCTCCCGCCGGCCGGAACACATTATTATTGGCTCCGTCTTTCCACTGAAATGCCTCGGCGCCTATAGAGCGGGCAGGATAAGAATTACCTACATTGTAGCTGGTCATGTTATACTCTTTCGCGAAGATGATCTCGTTGGATGACTTGGTGGTTTTAATCACGTTATACGCAGACGTCAGTCCGTTAGTGGTTCCGTTTGCATCGATCAATGCATGTTGCCCGCCGCTGATCACTTTTTGAGCCATATCAGCAGCTTTGGTATAGTACTCAGCGCCGCCATTTAGGGGTGCCCCTGCCCATTGCAAATATACCTGCGCCAGTAAAGACTGTGCCAGCGGCTTTGTAACATAAGCACCATTGGCGTAGAAAGCTTTGTTCGGTAAAGCATCTCCTTCTGTGATACCCAATAAATCCTGCTCAATGAACCTGTAAATATCAGCAGCAGGCGTACGCTCTTTATAAATCCCTTCGGTAGAGCTGAAAGGAGCGTCTATCAATGGAACGTCTCCAAAATCTTTAACCAAGGCGAAGTAAGCCAATGCCCTGAAGAACTTACCCTGGGCAACGTAATTGTTGATTTGGGCAGCATCCAATACACCTTCCATGGTAGGTATATTGGCAATAACAAAATTGGCTCTTGAAATGCCGATATAGTATTCCGCCCATATCTTCTGAGCGGTGGGATTGAACGATTCAATATTATACGTGCTATTTTCAGAAGCATTTGTAAATGTCCTATCCTTACGTTTATCAACAAACAGGCCTGACATGATGCCACCCCACATAGTAGCTTTAGGGGTCCACCCCCCGTCTACGTCTATATTATTAAGGTAAGGAACACCTCCAAAGTATAAACCGTTTACCGCAGACTCCGCGTCCGCACGGGTTTTCCAGAACTGGCTGCTGATCTTGGTATCAAGCGGGTCTTCTTCAAGGAATTTAGTACAGGAGCTGAACAATGCGGAACCTGCAATAATGCAAAAGGCAGCTGTATATATTTTAGATCTTTTCATGTGCATATAATTTTTATTCAGGGTTAAAAAGTCACGTTAACACCGAAAGTGAAAGTGCGCGGACGTGGATAAGTAAAAAATTGCCGGTTTGCACCCCATTTGTTATCGCCCAGGCGGGAAGAGTTATCGGGATCATAACCTAAATAATCCGATGAAGTAATTAAAAAGGCATTATTTGCATTCGCATAAACACGTAACGCAGAAAATCCCATTCTTTTTACTGCATTCGTTGTAAACGTATAACCTAATTGAAACAGGTTACCGCGCAAATAAGAACCATCAGCCACCCAGGTATCGTCTGCATTGGCATTGCTACCCATACCAAAGTTTGCTAAACGGATGGCCTGCGCTTTACCATCGGGATTCAATGTCGGATGCCATGCTTCCTGGTAAAGACGGTCAAGACCGCTGGTAAGAAAACGTCCTTCAGTTGAGTGAAAGAACTCCTGCATAACCTGTACACCCCAGGTGAATTGCAAATCAGCAGTCAGATCAAAACCTTTGTAATTAAGGGTATTGATAAAAGAGCCGGTCCAGCGGGGCAAGCCATGGCCAATTACCTGGCGATCTTTGTAAGTAACTTTTTCACCGATAAGGCCGGGGATGTTCATAGTTTGCGCGTCCCAGTTGCCAGGTACTCCATCATAAATACCGGCACGTTTATACCCATAGAAAGCAGAAAGCTCATCTCCTTCACGAATCAATATATCGTACCCCACAAAACCATCGGTTGTAATTTGCCTTTTACCGGTGATCGGGTCGATAGATGCGTTCTCATCCAGCTTTTCCACGCGGCTTTTGTTATAACTCATATTTACGGTAGACGTCCAGTTGAAGTTGTCGTTTTGAACCGGATATGCTGTCAGTAAAAGATCTACCCCACGGTTAGAGACGGCTCCTACGTTTTGTGTAACACTGGAGAAGCCAACAGAAGGAGGAAGCGGGCGGCTGAGCAACAGATCTTTCGTACTTTTATAATAGTAAGAAAGCTCCAGGTTCAAACGGTTATTAAATAATCCCATATCGATACCCGCATCCCATTGAGTGGTACGTTCCCACCTTAGATCCGGATTGGGCATGTTGCTTAAATAAGATACAACACGCAGCGCATTCCCCAGGATAGTATTGGACTGACCTACACGGGCCAGGGATGCATAGGTACCGATCTCTGAGTTACCGGTGGCACCAATAGATGAATGTATCTTCAGGCGGCTCAGGGTTTCAGAATCTCTCATGAAGTCTTCGTTTGAAATAAGCCAACCCAAACCCACTGACGGGAAGAAACCATATTTGGAATTGGGTCCAAACTTAGAAGAACCATCATAACGGCCCGTAAGTGTAGCCATGTATTTATTATCGTAAGAATAGGCTCCTCTGAAAAAATACGAATTCATGGCCCATTTATCGTAATCGCTGCCTACAGTGGGACGATTAGTTCCACGGCCCATATTGTAAAAGCCGAAATAATCATCCACATATTTACTGTCGGAAGCGGAGAAGTAATTATATAAGTTCTCCTGCCATGACACCCCCAGCATAGCGTTGATAGAATGCTTGTCTAAACGCTTTTTGTAGGTAAGATACGTTTCTTCCTGCCAGTAAAAAGTAGATGCACTTGAAGCTGAAGCGGAGCCTTCTGAGTTCTGATTAATCAGCGGTCGTGGTGTAAACGGAATATAATTGGTAGCCCTGTTAATTTGGTAATCTACCCCAAACTGCGTCTTCAGTTCCAGATCTTTAGTGATGTGAAACGTAAGTGCTGCATTACCGAAAATCTGCGTTCTATACTGCATGGCCTCCATACGGTTCAACAATTCAACAGGATTACCCACACCCTCTGGTTGGAAGCCCTGGGTAGTACCTGCAGGGTTATTCTGATTTATGGGTATTGCGGTAGTACCGATATTATTGGTTTGCGCATATGTACCGTCGGCCAGCTTTACCGGTAAAAAAGGAAGCTGTTCAATCATAGTACGCAATGCTCCCTGGCCATAAGGATTATCGGAGGTTCGATTACCCCAGGTATGGTTAACTAACAGGTTCACTCCTGTAGACAGCCAATCGGTGGGTTTGTCATCGTAGGCCAGTTTTGCATTCAACCTTTTGAAATAAGAGTTCAGCAAAATACCCTGTTGATCTGTATAGTTTAAAAACGCTCCAATGGATGCGTTATCTATACTACGCTGAATGTTTAACTGATGGTTATGAGAAACAGCGGTACGTGAAGCTTCTTTTTGCCAGTTGGTATTGAACTTGGGCGAACCATCGGAATTGAACAAATACGGATCAGTAAATATTTTGGAGAGGTCCGTATTGAAATTTCTCCCCTGCCAGGCGTTGGCGTTTTCCAGCCCTTGCTTGAAAGTAGACATCCACTCGTTGGCATCCATAACATCAATATACCTTGCCATTTTTCCGACAGATATAGAACCCGCGTAGGATACCTGCGCTCTTTTAGCACCAGTAGCCCCGCGCTTGGTGGTTACCAGCACAACACCATTCGCGCCCCGAGCCCCGTAAATAGCTGCCGAAGAGGCGTCTTTTAACACTTCTATCGACTCGATATCGTTAGGGTTTAGAAACTGAAAATTCTGCATCACAACACCATCCACCACATACAGCGGATTGGCTGATGCGTTAATCGTGGCAAGTCCCCTGATAATGACACGCATCTCCCCGCCCGGTTGGCCGGTATTGGAAAAGATGTTAACCCCTGCAGCCCGACCTTTTAAGCCTTCCAGTGCATTAAATGGCTGTCCTTTAATAATATCACTGCCCTTTGCGGTAGAAATAGAACCTGTTAAGTCCGATTTACGCATCGTACCATATCCCACTACCACTACTTCCTCCAGGTCACGATCCTCTGCTGAAGCAGAAAGTGTAATGGCATCAAGTTGGGTACGGCCGTTTAAAGGAATTTCCTGCGTAGTATAACCAACCGAGCTGATCACCAGAACAGCATTAGATCCCGACACAGCAATGGAAAATTTACCCTGTTCGTCAGAAACCGTTGCCGTATTGGTACCTTTTTCGCTAATAGTAGCTGCAGGAATCGGATCTCCTGTTGAAGAGGTTACCATCCCCGTTATAGTCACCGGTTGCTGTTGAAAGGCAGATGCCCTCAACTGTCCGATGAACAAAAGGCACAAAATCGAAAAAACGATTTTGCTACCCAACCTAAAAACAAGGCCTTTAGGAGGCCGCTGCATTCTTCTCTCCATAGATAAAAATTATGAGTGGTTTAAAAAATTCTCATGTATCATTTAATTAAAAACGCACCTTAGTAAAGTTGATGACGTCTTATAAGTCAATCGGATGCGCATTTACCTTCCCGATAAATGCTGCAGCAAACGCTATCTGTCAATTACAATCGATCCAACAATTAGTCAACAAATAATAGTTGCATAGCAACCGTTAATAGTATGCAAAAAATGTACCGCTTTGACTCTCAGATAACTAGAATCAGGCAAACCAATATCCCGGCGGCGCAGGAACTTTTTAAAGTATTTTTAAAAGTAGGGTATGGGAAGCTGACTATCAGGCAAAAGAAACCCATTTACTTTTTAAAGCAAATGGGCATCTTGCCATTGATTCAGCTAAAATTTATTTTTTTGAAGGAACCGTCAGCGCTTGTTTCGTACTTAAGGGTTTCCCGAAATCGGGCGTACCGTCTCTTTTCCAGGTAAATTTTTGCGCGCGGGGCGAACGATGCCCTCCGCATCCCTGCCCCGGTGCTGAATTGGCGTGATATAATATCCAGTCTTCTTTACCATCGGGAGATTTAAAAAATGAGTTATGCCCCGCTGCATAAACCCCGCTGCCCGGCTCGGCCTGGAATACCGGTTCGGGATGTTTCTTCCAGCTGGAAGCACTGAGCAGATCAGCGTTTGCGGGGGCAGTCAGCATGCCTAATGTGTAATGATCGGTCCAGCAACCACTGGCAGAATAAATAATAAATATCTTGTCCTTATGCTTCAGAAACTGCGGACCTTCATTTACATTCACCTGGTCGGGGTTTTGTCCCGGCAAACGGCCATGCGTTTCCCATTTTAATTCGGGGCCTGAAATTTTAACGCGCCCGCTTTCTATTGTCCATGGATTTTTCATACGGGCGATGTAAATATTCTGCTGACCGTTTTCATTGCCTTCCCATCCAGACCATATCATATATAACCGTCCCTTATGTTCGAATACATCGGCATCTATTGCCCATTTATTGGTAGCATCGGCTACCTGGCCTTTAAACTCCCATTGGCCCTGCATAGGATCGGGAGATGCATTTTCAATAACATACATTCTATGATTGTAATTATTACCATCATCAGCAGCAAAATACATATACCATTTACCGTCGATAAAATGGATCTGAGGCGCCCATAATTCTTTTGAGTAGGCGGTATTGGCCGGTGGTGTCCATACCACTTTCTTTTCCGCATTTCTTAGTTCTGCAATACTTTTTGTTTTCCATAATATAAGCCGGTTCTGTGCACTATGGGTATAGTAGTAATAACCATCTTTGTAAAAGCTATAAGGGTCGGCCCCCGACGGCAATACAGGATTAGTAAAGGTTTCAACAGGTTGTTTCACCTTCATGTGTGAACATCCTGCGAAAAACAGCGTCACAAAAAATAAAGCAACTATTCTCATCGGTTTAAAAACTATGGTTGTGATAAAGAACTATTTTTTAAAAATCTAAACGTAGCAGGATCGGCTTCCAGTTGGTCTGTTCCTTTTTTCTGCTGCACAAACCGCAAACGGATCAGTGCCGTTTTACGTGGCCCTACACTGGTGGCGCTGTTATGCGTATGAAATACATACCCCATCGCACCTGTTTTGTTTACAAACACATCGCCATGACCGGTTCCGTTCTCGCGCGTATTTTGTGTAGAGATGATGGGATTCCCTTTAAATTTGGTCCACGGTCCGGTTGGAGCCTTTGCGGTTGCATAACCGATAGCATAGTCGGGATTACGAAAATCATTTGCTGAATAGATCAGGTAGTAAAGCCCTTTATGCTTTAAAACCGTTGGACCTTCTGTTACTTTCCAGTCGGCATTTTTGGTATCTTCCCATGGATCGGTAGCGTTGATACATTCCCGAAGCGTAGATTCGTTCATGGCAGTTAATGATTCATTCATTTCTGCAACAAAAATGCGGTTCCCCTTCTGTAATCTTACATGATAGAGATAAATGGTTCCCGATGGGTCGACCCATACGAAAGGATCGATCATTTTAACCGGTGCTTCCAAGGGAGCTATTTGCTGTTGCCTGAAAGGTCCTGCGGGATGATCTGCCACAGCTATAGCTATGTGTTCATTAGCGGTATAAGCCATGTAGTATTTATTTTTGTACTTAAATACCTGCGGCGCCCAAAAACCTTTGGTTCCATAACTCTCCCCACGCTTCAGGGCATAGCCTGCGTCTTTCCACTCCTGCTGATTTGCCGATGTAAACACCTTAAAACCATCGCTATCTCCTTTTCCACCACCGGTACCATACAGGTAGTAAATTCCTTTATCGAAGAAAACGGCAGGATCGGCCAACAATGGATTGTCTTTCGCAGCTTGTTGAGCAGATGCTACAGCAGGCATCAACAAAACGAGGTGTAATACAAACACGCAACTAAAATAGAAAAGCTTCCGGTACATTTTGCTCTTTTACAGTTTACCCGTCATTTTTTTGATGAAATCAACTTCATCCTGTTTATAAGGCGTCCCATCTTTCCTGAATATATCATGAAACCACAATGGTGGTTCAGCATTGTATTTTTTTGTCCAGCTATCCCATGGATAAATGGTCTGCGACTTGCCATCTACAAATCCCCAGTTGATCATGGCTACTTTATTCTCCTTCGCTGCAGGCAGAGAACTTTGAAAAGTACTATTATTAGGCCTTGCCATATATTCGGTACAGAACAATGGTCTGTTGTAGCGTTTTAAGTCGCGGATCTTTTTAGCCAGCGTAACGGAGTCATCATAGCAATGGAAAGACACCACATCCGATTCTTCAATCTGTAATTTTTCAATCGGCTTTAAAGTACTGTCACTTGCCCAGTTTCCGGCCCAGATGCCTGATGTTAGCGGCTGGCTTGGATGGGCTGCTCTTGCCCATTCAAATGCTTTTTTCAGCAGCGGCAATACCAATGCTACTTTATTGGGTACTTCTACTTTTTCATAAGAAGGCCCCGTCATATTATCAGGTTCATTCCACACATCCCACAGAACAATTCTGGTATCGTTTGCAAATTTCCCTACTATAGCTTTTACATATTTTTCAAGTGCCGGATATTGGGTAGAATCTTTTAAAATAACCTGCCCGGGACTTTGCACCCATCCTGAATTGTGAACATAAGGTTGCGGGGCGCGTTGTTTACCCGCCTTTGGAAAAGGGTCCCAGCAGGAATCGAAAATGGTCAGCAATATTTTAATACCATGCCTGTCTGCCATAGATAAAAATTTGTCAATGCGATCATAAAAACCCTGCTCATCATTTTTCCATGCCAGGTCATGCAGGTATACCCGCATAATGTTC
>JBQGCI010000179.1:0-4785 GCA_052038405.1 Acinetobacter pittii | reverse complement strand
AAAACCGGGCGGCCTATAGTGCTGAGCCTGTCCCCCGGTGCAACACCTCTTAGCGCCGGCGACCATGTAAAAGCACATGCTAATCTCTGGCGGATTACCGATGATTTCTGGGACAGATGGGGATTACTGCTGGCTATGTTTGAAAGACTGGATGCCTGGACACCTTTTCGCGGGCCGGGGCATTTCCCGGATGCAGACATGTTACCCATAGGCATTATTGAATTTAACCGTAAAACAAATTTTACACCAGATGAACAATATACCCTGATGAGTCTTTGGGCTATCGGCAAATCGCCGCTTATTTTTGGGGGCGACATGACCCGGCTGGATGCCTTTACCAAAGAAATGCTCACCAATCCGGAAATGCTCCAAGTGAACCAGGAAAGTATGAATAACCGGCAGGTTTCACGTGATAAGAACTTGATAGTTTGGACCGCTGATGTTCCGGGCAGCAGGGACAAATACGTAGCATTGTTCAACGCCCAAAGCAAAGGCGATGATATCGACTTTAACAATGCCGATTACGCAAGCCCGGTCATTGCCGGAAACGGTAGCTCGCAAAAAGTGGAAGTTTCGGTAAAGAACGGCAAAAAGCTGGTGCTTTTTGTGAAAGACGGGGGTAATGGTTTTGACTGGGATCATGTGGCATGGATAGACCCGGTATTGACGGGTCCTAAAGGAACGCTGAAACTTACTGATATGAAGTGGATCAGTGCCTCCGCCGGCTGGGGTGAGGCGCGCGTGAATCGCACCTGCGATGGTCAGCCGCTGCGGATCAATAACCAGCCGGTGAACGGTATAGGTACACACGCGGAATCTGTTATTATCTATGAACTGCCAGAAGGCTACGATACTTTTTCGGCCACCGGCGTTGTGACCAAAGAAGAAGGATCGGTGGTGTTTGGCGTTTTAGTAGATAAGGGGAGCATTGATCTGCCCGCGAAAGCCCATGTGTCCTTCGATTTCAATGCTATTGGTATAAAAGGTAAGGTAAAAGTAAAAGATCTGTGGAGCCATAAAGACCTCGGCGTTTTTGAGAAAAAATTTGGTCGGGATTTACCATTACACGGTGCGGGTCTGTATCGCCTTACACCGGTAAAAAAATAGAGGTGTACCTGCCGGCTGCAATCAGTGCGACGGTTTAGGATATCGCAATGATCGCAGTATTAATGCATCTCCTTAGATGAAATATTAACTATGAGGTATTCATTCGTGTTTCTGTTTGTAGTGAGCGCTTCTGGCGCACTTCCCTGCAACGCAGGCGCCAGCGAAGTTGTTACACGGGTGCCCGGGAAAGGATGTAACGTTAGCCGGGAAACGAGATCATAACTGGTATATTGGAGGAATTAACTTAGAAGGACTGGAGAAGCGAAAGAATATTAAGCTCGATTTTTAGAGAAGGGTGTTAAGTACCGGCTTACACTGATTACCGATGGTAAGCCCGACAAAGAACCGGCCAAAACCTATTCAATGGTAGATAATAGTTCTTCAATCAATATTAAAATGTTGAGAAGGGGGGGTATGGCATCAATAACGCGCTCGTTGTGGTTCGTGCACTGTATGATAGCAAGGCCTGAATAGCAGATCAGGAGGTAAGTACTAATTAAATAAAAAGAGCCATATACAAATCCGTTTCCCGGAAATCATATATTTCTAACAAGGAGATAAGACCCGATAGCTGGAATGACGGTAATTATTATAAACTTTCATCGAATACAATATAAACAAGTATGACAAAAAATAGATCTTTCTTTAGTACGATAGCTTTGCTATTAGTGGGCGGGGCTTTAACGGCTCAGAACCCTGTTGTTCAAACAAATTATACGCCCGATCCGGCGCCCATGGTATATAAGGGACGCGTTTACATGTATACCGGCGATGATATACCTGGCTTTGATTTTTATTATATGACAAAGTGGAGGGTATATTCTTCTGCCGATATGGTGAACTGGACAGACCATGGCGTGCCTATTGCTTTGGAGTCGTTTTCATGGGCAAGGGACAGAGCATGGGCTGCCCAATGCGTGGAGCGCAATGGTAAATTTTACTGGTATATCTGTGCTCAAACCATCAATAACGATATGGCAATCGGGGTAGCAGTAGCAGATGGTCCTACAGGTCCTTTTAAGGATGCTATCGGTAAACCTCTGATCAGCACCGGCAGCTGGTCGAATATCGATCCTACAGCGTATATTGACAATGACGGCCAGGCGTATTTATACTGGGGTAACGGCAGTCTTTCTTACGTGAAGCTGAATAAAGACATGATCTCTTATACGGGGAATATTGTAGAAGTGCCTCAAACGCTCGAGACATTTGGCGGCGTAAGAAGACCGAGAGGTGCTCAGAACAATCAGAGTACCCAGCCAGCGCCTGCGGTAGCCAATAAGGATATGTTCGTGGAAGGTCCCTGGTTTTATAAACGCAATGGCATCTATTACCAGATGTTTGCCGGCATGGATAAGGGAAAAGAAACCTTATCTTATTCCATTAGCAATGGTCCTACAGGCCCTTGGAAATACCAGGGCAGGATCATGGCAGATCAGCCAACCAACAGTTTTACCAATCACGGCGGCATTATTGATTTCAAAGGCAATTCCTATCTGTTTTATCACACAGGTTTGCTAAAGGGAGGGGGCAGCTATGGCCGTTCTTCTGCAATAGAAACCTTTACGTATAACAGCGATGGTACTATACCGCCGGTTACCATGACTAAAGAAGGTGTTCAACCCGTCGGCACACTCAACCCTTATAGCCGGGTGGAGGCGGAAACGATAGCGTGGGCGGAAAAATGTACGACAACTGAAATAGAAAAAACGGGTGTGTATGTTTCCGGAATTCGTACCGGCGGCTACATAAAAGTACGTGCAGTCGATTTTGGAAGTACGGCTCCGAAAACTTTTTCCGCAACGGTTGCCGCCGGACTTGACGGCGGTGTTTTGGAGGTGCGCATTGATAGTGTTGCCGGTACTCAACTGGCCGCCATTAAGGTGCCGCGTACCGGTGGCTGGAAAACATGGAAAACGCTTACAGAAGCAGTAAAAACACCGGTAACAGGCGTTCGCGATGTTTACCTTGTGTTTAAGGGAGAGAACATCACTGCCGGCCGCGAGTTGTTTAATTTTGATTACTGGATGTTTAATAAATAGGTTTAGATGCTTTGATTCATGCTCTATGAACCAGCCCCCCGTGAAAGTTCGGTCTTCCCAATTGATAGGTATTACGCTCACGGCTTAGGAATAGGGGTTGAAGGCTTCCAGCCATCAATTTATCCGGCGGCAAAGCTTTAAGCTTGCGGCTATGCGTAACGTTACTTTTTAAAAAATAAACATTTGAAGATGAAATTTTTGAGTAAGATAATAACAGGAACGGCAATAATGTATGGTAGCCTTACAGGCTTACGTGCGCAAAACCCTATTGTACAAACCATGTACACGGCTGATCCTGCTCCGATCGTTTATAACGACAGGTTATATGTTTATACGACACATGATGAAGATGCGTCTACCTGGTTTACAATGAACGACTGGAAGGTTTATTCAACAAATGATATGGTAAATTGGACCGACCATGGCGTCATCCTGTCTTACTCTGATTTTGAATGGGGTAAGGGAGATGCATGGGCTGCCCAGTGCGTAGAAAAGAACGGAAAGTTTTACATGTATGTTCCCATGATTTCGAAAACCAACAACCGGGGCGCTATTGGCGTAGCAGTGGGTGATAGCCCGGTGGGGCCTTTTCACGATCCGTTGGGTAAACCTTTGGTGCAAACTGAATGGGGTGATATCGACCCAACGGTTTTTATTGATGATGACGGACAGGCGCATATGTATTGGGGCAATCCCCAACTCAAATACGTGAAATTAAACGAGGATATGATTTCTTATTCGGGCGATATTGTGGAAGTGCCTATGACGGAAGCTTCTTTTGGAAAGCGGGACGGAGATCCGAAGCGGCCTACAAAATATGAAGAAGGCCCCTGGCTTTATAAACGCAATAGCCTCTATTACCTGTTCTGGCCGGGTGGTCCCTTGCCCGAATTCATTGGTTATTCTACCAGCAAAAATCCGCAGGGCCCCTGGAAATATGGAGGCATTATAATGCCCGCGGAGGGAAAGTCTTTTACCAACCATCCCGGAGTCATTGATTTCAGGGGTAAGACGTATTTCTTTTATCACAACGGAGCTTTACCGGGAGGCAGCGGCTTTACCCGGTCGGTTTGCGTGGAAGAATTGAAATTCAATAAAGACGGTTCCATTACGCCTTTTAAAATGACCCAAGGCATTACAAAAAGCATGGCACCATTAAGTCCCTACCAGGTAGTGCAGGCCGAAACCATCTCCTGGTCTGAGGGAGTTAAAGCCAGCCAGAATCAAAAGGTAGGAGTATTTATCACGGCTACGAAGAACGGCGCTTACAGCTGTGTTAAAAATGTGGATTTTGGTACTGATGGAGCTTCTTCGTTCTCGGCAAGAGTGGGTACCACGCACAATGGGGGTGTTACCATGGAGGTCCGGCTCGACAAACCTGATGGCCCGCTAGCCGGAACTTTAAAAATACCTATGACGGGAGGAAGCGACCGTTGGGCCATAACCGACCTCAAGCTTGAGAGCAAAATAAAAGGTGTGCACGACCTGTTCTTTATTTTCAAGGGCAAAGCGCCTGTAAATATCATGTACTTCGATTACTGGCGGTTTGTACGGTAATCATAATCAACCTTGTTGTAAGTAATTCCGGTTAAAAAAAGTCTACCGTCTCGAAATGTATTGAAATCGATATCATTTT
>JBQGCI010000178.1:0-4463 GCA_052038405.1 Acinetobacter pittii | reverse complement strand
TGGCTGGCCCTCGTTGCGACAGTATATGCAACCATCGCCAACGCGGCTTATATATGGGTGGGATTGAATGGTAAATTGAAAAACAGCGGCGGTTCTATCGCACACTTCGGCTTTGGGCTGATGCTGGTAGGAATGATCCTCTCCGCTTCTAAAAAAGAAATACTTTCCTGGAATACAAGTGGTATCGCTGTCCCGTTTGGGGAGGGCAGTAAGGAGAAAACAGGGGAGAATCTTACTCTTGTAAAAGGGGTGCCCATGCAAATGAACAACTATATGGTAACCTATGTAGGCGATTCGGCACATCCTAAAAAAGAACAAACTTATTTTAAGGTGCACTTCAAGTCTAAAAAAACGAATGAAGAGTTTACCTTACTGCCCGACGCTTTTGTGAATTATAAAGGCAATGAAGGGTTGATGGCAAATCCATCCAGCAAGCATTACTGGGATCACGATGTGTTTACTTACGTTTCGTCTTTTTATAAACCTGATGGTAAAAGCGATACTGTTAGCTTTAAGCCTAACTTGGTTCATTTAAATGACACGGTGTTCTACAGTAAAGGTTATATTATCATTGAAAAACTGGCCGCGAAGGATAATTTGCCGGTAGCCGGTTTCTCAAAAACAGATACCGGTTATACGGCTTCCGTAAAAGTGCAGCAGTTAAACGGCCCGTCGTATAGCGCCGACCTCCTGATGATACGTAACCAGGGTAATACCCTGTATCAGAACCTCGATACCATCACTTCCCAGGGACTGGTTTTAAAGCTGGATGATGTAAGCGGTGATAAAGTTACATTGGGTGTAAAAGAATCTGACGATGTGTTGGAATATCTTACATTGAAAGCTTACAAATTTCCGTATATCAACCTGGTATGGGGAGGTGTTATATTTCTGGTGATCGGCTCTGTAATCGCTATGTTCCGGCGTGTTAAACTACAACGTTTGAAAGCTGCATAGCCGGGCAAGTTGCGGTTTAACTGGTTGTACATTCTTTTTACAGGAGGCTTTTCTTAAGTTGAGGCTTAAGGCCGGGTGCCCGCGATCGGGCTATGCTTATTGCTGTTGAAGATGCCCCTTCAGAGCTTTTCCACATATTTTATTTATATATTGAAATTTGGGGTTTTGATCGTACTTTTGCGCCCTGAAAACCAACAATTCTAAGAATGGCAGGCCAGTTAAAAGAAGTTCGTAGTCGTATCTCATCGGTGCAGAGCATGCAGCAAATTACTAAAGCCATGAAAATGGTGAGTGCTGCCAAATTCCGCCGTGCGCAGGATTCAATCGTGCAAATGCGCCCTTATGCACAGAAGTTGCAGGATGTATTAAGCAATATTGTGAGCAACAGCGACGGCGAAATTAAAATGGCTTTAGCAGAAGAGCGCCCGGTAGAAAAAGTATTGCTGATTGTGATTACCAGCGACCGTGGATTAGCAGGCGCCTTTAACTCAAACGTGGTCAAGCTGGCCCGTAATGTGATCAGGGAGAAATACCAGGCACAGTATGACAAAGGAAATGTGGCCGTTTGGAACCTGGGTAAAAAGGGGTATGAAGCCTTAACCAAGCTGGGCTATAAAACGAACGATGAGCATAAAGATATATTTTTACAACTGAATTTCGATAACGTACAGAAGATCTCCCAGGCTGCTATGAAGGCGTATGAGGAGAAACAATTCGATGCGATCGAGATCATTTACAGCCAGTTTAAAAATGCAGCGACGCAGATCTTTACCGCAGAGCAGTTTCTGCCAATCCCCAAGGTAGAGAATAAGAAAGGCGGTCCTAAAGCAGACTTTATTTTTGATCCTAATAAAGCCGAGCTGATTGCGGAGCTGATGCCGAAAATATTAAACACGCAACTGTACAAAGCGGTACTGGATTCGCATGCATCTGAGCATGGTGCCCGTATGACATCAATGGATAAGGCAAGCGAAAACGCTAATGAAATGCTGAAGAGTCTGAAATTATCTTATAACCGTGCAAGGCAGGCCGCCATCACTACTGAGCTTACGGAGATCGTGAGCGGAGCTGCAGCGTTACAGGGTTAATATGGTTTCAGGTTCAAGGTTTAAGGTTTTAAAGATTATGCAGAAGCGCAACTTTAAACTTTAGATGGTTAAACTTTCTTCATGGAAATAGCCGAGTTAATTCCACATATTGAAGCACTGATTTTTGCAAGTGAAAAACCTTTATCGTCTTTAGAGGTTACAGATTTGCTGAACAGTGCTTTTGGGTTTATGGAAGATAAAATAACCCTCGACCAGGTGGAGGCGGCCATTGATGGTGTGAAAGAGAAATATGTTTCTGAGTTTTATCCTTTTGAAATAGTACAAAGCGGTGGCGGATGGCAGTTCTTAACTAAAAAAGAATATCATAAAACCATCGCCCAGCTAAATGGCGATAAATTTATGAAGCGCCTCTCTGCTGCGGCATTGGAAACCCTGGCGATTGTGGCTTATAAGCAACCCGTAACCAAAGGTGAAGTAGAAGCGATCCGTGGAGTAAGCGCCGACTATGCGATCCAAAAATTGCTCGAAAAAGAGCTGATTGTGATAAGCGGCCGTAACGAAAAACTTCCGGGGCATCCGCTGGTATACGGTACGTCGAAATCCTTTATGGATTATTTTGGTATTAACTCGTCTGACGAATTACCCAAAATAAAGGAGGTCTTGGCGGAGCAAATGGTAGAACCCACTTCTATCGTAAACGGGACGACGGTTAGCGATGAAGCATTAGTGGATGAAAATGGCAATCCTTTAGCGGTATCTGAAAACGGAGAACTGATTGAAAACGAAATTATGATCAACGAAACAGAAATAAGCGAAATGCCTGTAACCGATGGTGGTGATGAGCTGGATATTACCGATACGGCGGCGGATGATGAAATTATTACCGGCGGAGATAATGCTACAGAGGAGCAGGTGGCTTTTGATGACGAAAAGAAGCAGGTAACAGAAGAAATTCCGGGAAGTGAAGCAAAAGACGAAGAGGCTGATGAAGAAGAGAAGAAGGATGAAGACGATGAGCCTGCCTACTAAATGATATTAATAACATTTAAGCATATTTAATCGGGCAGTAGAAGTACTGCTTTTTTTATATCTGGTATTATGGGAAATGAACTAAGCCTGGAGCAGCTACATGAAATAGCTAATGAATACGGTACTCCGTTATACGTATATAACGCCGATAAGATCGTAACACAGTATAAAAGATTGACCACTGCGTTTCACAATGATAAAGTGCGGTTTTTTTATGCCTGTAAGTCGCTTACCAATATTAACATTCTGAAGGTTTTAAAGGCAGCGGGCTGTAATGTGGACTGTAGCTCGATCAACGAGGTGAAACTGGCCCTGTTTGCAGGCTTCGAACCGCAAAACATATTATACACCAGTAATGGTATTGCTTTCGCAGAAATTGAGGAAGCGCAATCGCTGGGTGTGATCATCAATATCGACAGTCTTTCCAATCTCCAAAAGTTTGGTAAAAAGTTTGGCGGCAGCTATCCCGTTGGCGTTCGGCTGCGGCCTAATATCATGGCAGGTGGAAATTTGAAGATATCTACCGGGCATGACAAAAGCAAATTTGGTATACCTGTAGATCAGCTGAAGGAGCTGGTAGCAGTAGTTGCCGAGCATCAGATACAAATCACGAACCTTCATATTCATACAGGCAGCGACATTAAAGATCCGGATGTTTTTGTAAAGGGAATAGAAGTGCTGTTTGATATGATACCTCATTTCCCTCATTTACAATCTATCGATTTGGGTGGAGGTTTTAAAGTGGCTTATAAAGAAGGCGATCCGTTTATTAATGTGGAAGAACTGGCTGAGAAGGTATTGCATACTTTTGAATCAAACGAGCTCACAAAAGATCTTCAGATATGGTTTGAGCCTGGTAAGTTCCTGGTAAGTGAAAGCGGTTATTTTATTACCCAGGTAAATGTGCTGAAGGAAACCTCTGCAACAACTTTTGCTGGTGTAAACAGCGGTTTTAATCACCTCATACGTCCTATGTTTTATGATGCTTACCATCGTATTCAAAATCTGAGTAATCCCGGCGGCGAGGCTCAAGAATATACTATAACCGGTAATATCTGTGAAACAGATACGTTTGCCTGGTCGCGGCCCCTGCCGGAGGTAAGAGAAGGCGACTTACTGGTGTTTTATAATGCCGGGGCTTATGGTTTCGAAATGTCGAGCAATTATAACTCAAGGTTTAAGCCTGCTGAAGTATTGGTAGAGAACGGGCAGGCCCGCCTGATACGTCGCCGCGATGTTTTTGAAGACTTGTTGAAGAACCAGGTTTTCTAGTCTTAACCCTATTCATTCAGTAATTATTTTACTTAAATGCGCCCGGTTTTGAATACAGAACCGGGCTTTATATTTCCATTGAATCATGGCGCGGACAGGCTGATAATAAAGACTTTCCAGGATAATGAAACGATGTTTTACGGGGTGAAAAACTTC
>JBQGCI010000177.1:0-3147 GCA_052038405.1 Acinetobacter pittii | reverse complement strand
TGTTTTCCGTCAATTTATTTGTCTCCTGCATGCCTTTGTTTCGCTGTCTGAAATTCTGATAGATGCCACGGGTATCTGCGGTATCGCAAATGCCTGGAAGAGCGAGTTTAATTTAAGGTATTGAACTGTCCGGGTTCCGGTCGGTAACGTCAAAAATAATTGAAATATGACACGTCTGTTTTTATTAGCACACTTTATGCTGGTTTGCTGCGGCTTATTTGCGCAGCATGAATTTATTACTGAATGGAAAGTATCTGCTCCTCCCTATGATATTACTTTTCCGGGTATCGGTATCAACTACAAAATAGAATGGGAACAAAAGGGCGCCGCTGGGGTAGCCGGCGTTATTAATCATGCCGGAAACGGCCAGTTGCTTAGCTTCCCGGGAGCAGGTACTTACACAGTAAAAGTGACGCCAGGTGTGGGAAGTTTTAGAGGTTTTAACAGCGGAGAGTATCCGGCCAGTGTGACGTTGCTGGAAAACGTTACGCAGTGGGGAACCATCCAGTGGAGCTCCCTCCATTTTGCTTTTGCCGGTTGTAATGCTCTTGACGTAACTGCCACCGATATTCCTGACCTCTCGGGGGTGCAATCATTACATTTCATGTTTTACGGCTGCTCCAAACTGGTAGGCAATGCTCATTTTAACCGCTGGGTAACAACCGGTGTAACAGATATGAATCACCTGTTTGCAGGAGCGGGATTATTTAACCAGCCCATAGGTTGGGATATGGCTACAGTTACTGATATTTCCGGCATGTTTGCGGGAGCATCTTTGTTTAATCAGCCCATCGGAGATTGGGAAACCGGCTCGGTTACCAACATGCAGTTTGCCTTTACTGAAGCTGCTTCCTTTAACCAGCCCATCGGAAACTGGAAAACAGATAACGTAATTGACATGAGTAATATGTTCAGGGGGGCGAGATCTTTTAACCAGCCCATCGGAGACTGGAACACCGGTAAGGTCAGAAACATGAGTAATATGTTTGCTTTTACAGCTGCTTTTAACCAACCGATAGGTGGTTGGGATACGCGCAGTGTTACCAATATGGCATCTATGTTTTATTATGCCAGTTCGTTTGATCAACCTATAGGTAATTGGCAAACCGGTAATGTTACAAACATGTCGTCTGTATTGAACTATGCATCGGCATTTAACCATCCCATCAGTAACTGGGATTTATCGGGTCTCTCTTCCAATATAACGCTTACTGGTTCCGGGATGGATTGTACTGCTTACAGTGCCACTTTGGAGGGATGGGCAAATGCTGCTGCAACCCCGGAAAATATGACGCTGGTGGCGGAGGGCCTGGTATATAATGCTTCAGCAATCGGAGCGCGCCAACAATTGGTGAATCAAGGCTGGACCATCCAGGGAGATATTTATGATGCCAATTGTATAGGTGATGCCCTGCCTGTACGCTTTGGCTCAATAAAGGCGTTATTGCGTGGCAACCGTCTTATTGTGGACTGGCAATCGCTGCAGGAAATTAATAATGAATATTTTGAGGTTCAGGCATCTACAGATGGTCAGGTTTTTTGGACACTGGGCACGGTGAAGACAAAGGCTGAAAATGGCAACAGCAACAATTTATTGTCATATAACCTGCTCACCGATCTTAACAGGACTGAAGCTGTTCTGGGCACTGCTCTTTTATTAGCTTTACTATGCGCTCCAAATGGCCGAAGAAAAACGCGGATATTACTGCTGTTGGCATGTCTGTCTGTTGTAGTGGTTTCCTGCGCTAAACAAGAAGTAAACAAAGACAGCCGGGGCGATATATTTATCCGTGTGAAACAGGTGGATAAAGATGGCGGGTTTAAATACTCCCGCATTATAAAAGCAGTGGGAGATTAAGGCAAACTAAACAAGAATTTGCATGTATCGCTGCAAAGGTCAATTCAATCATATGTATAGGTACGTTATCGGCAATGACGTAACGGAACTGCCGCAATAGCTGGTTGCCGGTTTTTACGAGGGTGTAAAGCCTAGCGCCAGCGCGGCAGTTTTCAGATTCCGGGGCAAAATTACCCTGACTTTATCATTTACCAACGACCATTTTAGATTTTGCCCCGTCTGTAAAAGTGTGATCACAGAACCTTTTGCAGGCAGATTGCCACTCCATTCTATCTGCGAGGGAGTTGCGGCCCCGTCTGGTACGGGGATCAAGGCATACATCTTTTTCCCATCTTTTGAACGGGTAAAAAATGTGTTGCCTTCCTGGTAAATAGCTGTTGCCCGGGTATTGTATATAGCTGCACCATTTACATCCATCCATTGGCCTATTTCGGCCAGGCGGTCAATGATGGGCTGTTGTAAGGTTCCGTCAGCTCCTGGTCCTACACCTAATAGCAAGCTGCCTCCTTTGGCTACAATTTCGATCAGGCTCGCAATAACTTGGGGCGCCGATTTAAAACTTTCGTTAGGCACATAACCCCAGGCACCGCCTAAGGTCATACAGCTTTCCCAGGGGTTATCGATCTTATGATCGGGTATACGCTGTTCGGGTGTCTGGTAGTTTTCGTAGGGGCCATGAACGGTACGATCTACCACCAATAAGCCGGGTTGCTTTTTACGGGCCATGGCTGCAATTTTAGGAATGTCTACATCCTGGCTCCATTCGGGTATGGGTGCGCCCCAGCTCAATACTTCTGCATTTACCGTCTCCTTCGGGCGTACCCAGCCGCCGTCCAGCCAGAGGATGTCCATGCTGCCATAATCGGTCATGAGTTCGCTGATCTGGTTATAGGTGTATTGTTTGAAGTGCTCCCATCTCCAGGGAAATTTCCGGATATCATAATTGTTATTGCGATTGGCCGTTTCATATACCGGCCACCAGTAGTTTTCGCTATGCCAGTCGGGTTTGGAGAAATAAGCTCCGATCATCATGCCTTCTTTTCTGAAAGCGTCAAAAATATATTTAGCTACATTAGCCTTAGGGTGGTTCTTAAATGGTCCGTTGGTGATCTTAAAATCAGTTTCTTTGGTATCAAACATACAAAATCCGTCATGGTGCTTCGTTGTAAATACCAGGTATTTCATACCTGCCGTTTTAGCCGCCTTCGCCCATTGCTCCGGATCGAATTGAGTGGGGTTAAAATCCTTTTGCAAATCCCAGTACCATTTTTTATAATCGCCATAATAAG
>JBQGCI010000176.1:0-3070 GCA_052038405.1 Acinetobacter pittii | reverse complement strand
ATGATGTAAAAGGAATTAGGGCCAATGTTTCGCCGCACGTACAAACAGAGGTAAAACAGGTCAGGGTAATCTGGCCAATGATCCCTTAATCCGGGCTATTCATTAATTCTCAGAAACTTTTTTCCCGTTCTTTAGAATTAGTTTATGGCTTAAGGATCCGGGCAGTTGTGTTTCGAAATGACCTACATAAATAATGGTAACCCCATTTTTGCTTATTTCATCTACAAGGTTATTAAAGTATTGTGTTTGCTGCTGATCCAATCCCTGGCAAGGCTCGTCCAATACCAGCAGTTGCGGGTTCTTAATAATGGTACGGCCTAAAAGGGCCAGCCTTTGTTTGCCCAATGGTAGTGTACTTAGCAATTCGTCCTTAACGTCTTTTAGTTCCAGGAATTGCAACAACTCGTCCAGTTGCTGTTTTTGTGCATATCGAAGTTGCCTGTAAAGTCCATTGCTATCAAAGAAGCCCGATGCCAGGCTTTCCAATACAGTAGCGTTCGCGTCAAAATACCAGTGCATTTCGGGGGATATCATTCCTATTCGCCTCTTGATGTCCCATATACTTTCGCCACCGCCTCGTTGTACGCCAAATAGCTTAATGTCGTTGGCATAGGCCTGGGGATGGTCTCCCGTTACTAAGCTAAGCAGCGTGGATTTTCCTGATCCGTTATGGCCCTGTAAGAGCCAGCGTTCGCCGGCGTTCACCTGCCAGTCAATGCCTGATAATACTTCTTTATCATCGTACCTCACCCGGATGTTTTTCATGGAAATAATGTTGTGCGAAGTGTATTGAGGAGGTTGCAGCAGAAAGGAGGGGAGGGGCTTCAGCGCCTGTTCATGAAAGTTCAGCTGCGTGTTGCTATTTATAAGTGTTCCATCCTTCATGAAGATGGTGCGGTTAATGCAATCAGGCAGTTCCGTATCATTACTGATAAGTATCAATGTGCCTCCTTGTTCAACATAACTATTGAGTACCTGGTTAAGATGCGCACGCGCTGTAACATCAAGACCGGTATAGGGCTGATCGATGATCAGTAATTGGGGGCTGAGCCACAAGGCCTTGATCAATTGTAATTTCTTATGCTCACCGCTGGAGATTTCGAAGAGTTGCTCATCTAATACTTTTGCGTAACTGAATGCAGCGAGTAAACCGTTTAATACAGCGGTGTCTAATCTATGTTCTTTACCATATAATTCCAGCTCACGGTCAATAGTAACGGTGTCTCTTTTTTGCTGGTGATTGTAGCGTTGCTGGTAGTAAAAATTTCTATCGCCTTCCAGATTGGTAAAGCGGTACCAGCTTTCCACAAAATGTACAGCGGGTGGGAGAGGCGAAGTTGAACTGAAATGAATATCCAGTTGTCCTGAATATTTTATAGCTCCTGCAATTACCTTTCCTAATGTGGTTTTGCCACTCCCGCTTTCTCCTCTTATTACATAATTGTCGCCCTGTTTGATCAACAGGGAAATATCATGTAAAACGGTTTTTGCATCATATCGGGCAGAAAGATTTTTGATGTCTACAATCATAGTAAGAATAAAAGGGACTGATAAGAAGAGACCTGACAGGCGTTGATCCTGTCAGGTCTGTATATGGTTAAATGAAATGTAGTCAGTGGGAATTAAGCTGTTTTAATGGCTTTCATCGCAGTCATTGCTTTACGCAATACGGCACCCACCTCCTCAACCTGGTGAGAACGGATCGCTTCATTTATTTCAACCAGTTCCTGATTGTCAACAGAACCGTCTTTACCTTCATTGAAGTTTTTGCCTACTAAGTCAGTTTCTACTGTTTTCATGAAATCCGCTAACAAGGGTTTACAGGCCTGGTCGAACAGGTAGCAACCGTATTCAGCAGTGTCAGAAATCACACGGTTCATCTCGAACAGCTTCTTACGTGCAATAGTATTGGCAATTAACGGTGTTTCGTGTAACGATTCATAGTACGCAGACTCTGGTTTAATGCCTGCCTCAACCATTGTTTCGAATGCTAATTCCACACCTGCTTTAATAAACGCTACCATTAAGGTGTAGTTGTCAAAATATTCCTGTTCGCCGATTTTTACTTCGCCGGCAGGAGTTTTTTCAAATGCTGTTTCGCCGGTTTCTGCTCTCCATTTTAAAAGATTCGCATCACCATTAGCCCAGTCTTCCATCATAGTGCGGCTGAATTCGCCACTCATGATATCGTCCTGGTGTTTTTGGAACAAAGGACGCATAATTGTTTTTAATTCCTCAGCAACTTTAAAAGCTTTAATTTTAGCAGGATTGCTCAGGCGGTCCATCATGCCCGTAACACCGCCTTGCTTTAAGGCTTCTGTGATAACTTCTACTCCATATTGAACCAGTTTGGAGGCATAGCCTGCATCAATCCCTTTTTCTACCATTTTATCAAAAGAGAGGATAGAACCGGTTTGCAATAAGCCGCAAAGGATGGTTTGTTCACCCATTAAATCGGATTTTACTTCGGCAACAAAAGAAGACCTTAATACGCCTGCACGATGTCCGCCTGTACCTACACAATAAGCTTTTGCCCAATCCAGGCCTTTTCCTTCCGGATCGTTCTCGGGGTGTACTGCAATCAGTGTAGGAACACCAAAGCCCCGCAGATATTCTGCCCTTACTTCGCTACCGGGGCTTTTAGGAGCCACCATGATCACCGTAAGATCTTTACGGATCTGCATGCCTTCTTCAACAATATTGAAGCCATGTGAGTAAGACAGGGTAGCGCCCTGCTTCATCAATGGCATTACTGCATTAATAACACTTGTATGCTGTTTGTCTGGAGTTAAGTTAATTACCAGGTCTGCGGTAGGAATCAGTTCTTCGTAAGTGCCTACTTTGAAGTTGTTGTCGGTTGCATTTTTCCAGCTGGCTCTTTTTTCTTCGATGGCTTCTTTACGCAAAGCATAAGAAACATCCAGACCGCTATCTCTCAGGTTCAGACCCTGGTTGAGCCCTTGAGCGCCACAACCTACAATTACCACTTTTTTACCTTTCAATGCATCAACGCCATCCAAAAATTCATTGTTGCTCATGAATTCGCACACACCCAATTGGTTTAATTGCT
>JBQGCI010000175.1:0-17259 GCA_052038405.1 Acinetobacter pittii | reverse complement strand
ATAACCAGGCAGGTAAGGCTATTGATCTCACCGCTGAAGTTGATGCCTCCGGGAAATTAAATTTCAAACCCGCTGAAGAATTAAAGCTATTCGCTTTGTTCAATGGCAAAACGAGGCAGGCGGTAAAAAGAGCCGCGCCGGGCGGCGAGGGATTTACGATAGATCATTTCTCAAAATCAGCTACCGCCAACTACTTTAAAGCATTTGATGCAGCTTTTGGACATACCTCGCATGGGGTCAAGGGCTTTTTTAATGATAGCTATGAAGTATATGGCGCTAACTGGACTCCGGAATTTTTTGCCGAATTCAGCAAACGCCGTGGCTATGACCTGAAGTCATACATCAACGTACTCTTTGGTGATGGAAAAGATGATCGTACCGCCCGCATTAAATCCGATTACCGCGAAACGATGTCCGATCTGATGCGCGAGCACTTTTCAACGGTATATACCAACTGGACGCATCAGCGAAATACGCTTTCTATTAACCAGGCACATGGCTCCCCCGGTAACCTGCTCGATCTTTATGGCGCTTTTGATGTGCCGGAAACAGAAACCTTCGGCAGCAGCTACTTTCCTATTAAAGGATTAAGACGTGACAGTGCTGATGTAAGAAATGTAGACCCCGATCCGAATATGCTGAAGTTTGCGTCCTCTGCAGCGCATGCTTATGGTAAGCCATTAACGAGCTGCGAAACCTTTACCTGGTTAAGTGAACATTTTAAAACATCCTGGAGTCAATGTAAGCCAGAAGTGGACCAGGTCTTTCTTTCCGGAGTCAATCATGTTTTTTACCATGGCACTACATACAGCCCTTCAGATGCCCAATGGCCGGGATGGTTGTTTTATGCATCTGTAAACTTTGTGCCCAATAATAGCCTATGGCCGCATTTGAAAGGATTGAATGACTATATAGCCCGCTGCCAGTCGGTGTTACAGGCTGGCGTGCCGGATAATGAGCTGGCCATCTATTGGCCGGTATACGATATATGGCATCAGGCAAAGGGCATGGATAAGCCTTTGTCGGTACATCACGTAGATGATTGGTTGCACCCAACGGCTTTTTATAAAAACCTGGTTGCTCTACAGAATAAAGGTTATGCGCTGGATTTTGTATCGGATAAAATGCTGGAGCAAGCTAAAGCGGACACCACACAGTTCTGTATTACTCCAAAGGGCGGTAAGCACAAAGCATTGGTAATACCAGCGTGTGACAAAATGCCGGTAAGTACATTCAAAAGTATATTGCGAATTGCTCAGGAAGGGGGTGTAGTTGTTTTTGAAGAGCTTCCCAAAGATGTACCCGGTTTTAGCGAGCCGGAAAAACGACGTCAACAGTTAAAAGCTTTGATCAACGGACTCAGGTTTAACCCCATCAGCCGTAGTTTAAAAATAGCTGAAATAGGAAAGGGCAAATTAATGGTGGGCGAAATAGAAAATGCATTGCGCTATCAGGAAATATATCCTGAAACAATGACAGATTTCGGATTGAAATTCATACGGAGAAAAGTTGACGGTTCTGTATATTATTTTATAGTAAATAATACGGGAAATGATATTGATGAAATGGTTACATTAGAGTCAAAGGGGAACTTTTCTGTATTGCAAATGAATCCGCTGGATGGCGTTATCAGCTCGTTGCCCCGTAAAGAAGGAATACAGGATGTTGGCGTGAGATTACGGCTAATGTCCGGGCAGTCTGTAATAGTTAAGGTGTCCGGTACAATTGAAGGCGCACCTGAAGAAAGCTATACGGTTTCAGCTGGCGTACCTATTACGCTATCTGATAATAAATGGACATTAAGCTTTAAAGAAGGCGGACCGCAGTTGCCGGCAACAAAGCAAATGACGGGGGTTAAACCATGGACGGCGTTTACGGGTGATGCCCGCACGCAGGCTTTTTCCGGAACCGGCGTTTACACCACTTCTTTCATGCTTAAAAATAAAGCGGCAGATTACCTGTTACAACTCGATCAATTATATGAATCGGCAAAGATCATTGTTAACGGCAAAGATGCAGGCCTGATCTGGAGCCTGCCTTTTGAAAAAAGAATAGGACAGTACTTAAAGCCCGGCAACAACACCCTTAGCATTGAAGTGTGTAACCTCATGGCCAACCGCATAAGGGATATGGACCAGAAAGGAAAAGTGTGGCGTAATTATCATGAGATCAATTTTGTGAACATTAATTATAAAGACTTCGATGCGGGTAAATGGAACGTGCAGCCCTCCGGGTTGGGGGGATCTGTTACCCTTACACCTTTACAATGAGAGCGGCTGGCTTCGCGGCCTCTCGCAAATTATAATGCCTGTAATAACTATCTTAGCGCATTAAAAACTGTATAAGGAATGAACCGTTTATCTGAAAATCTTCATTTTTTTCACACAGAAGAGTGAATATTTTTATCATGATAAGTACCATTCCACTCAACTCAATAACACTTACGAATGAAATTATTTGAACAAACATGGCGCTGGTATGGCCCTAACGACCCCGTTTCTTTATGGGATGTAAAACAGGCCGGTGCCACCGGTGTTGTAACCGCCTTACATCATATTAAGAACGGGGAAGTATGGACGGTAGAAGAGATCCAAAAGCGTAAATCAGAAATTGAAGCCGTGGGTCTCAGCTGGTCTGTGGTGGAAAGCGTACCGGTTCATGAGCACATCAAAACACAGGAAGGTGCGTACAGGAAATATATAGAAAACTATAAGCAGAGTATCCGCAACCTGGCTGCTTGCGATATACGAATTGTTACTTACAATTTTATGCCGGTACTGGACTGGACACGTACTGATTTGGCCTACACCATGCCGGATGGCTCTAAAGCACTCCGCTTTGAAAGGGCTGCCTTTATCGCATTTGATGTGCTCCTGTTAAAACGGCCGGGTGCTGAAAAAGATTATACAGAAGCGGACTTAAAAAAAGCCAGGGCGAGACTGGATCGTATGACGGAGGAGGAGAAGAGCACGCTGGTAGGTAATATGATTGCTGGTTTACCCGGGGCTGAGGAGAGTTTTACCCTGGAAGAATTTCAGAAACAGCTGGATCGTTACAGTAACACCGATGCGGAGCGGCTGCGTTCGAACCTAATTCATTTTTTATCGGAGGTGGCACCCGTGGCGGATGAAGTGGGCGTAAAGCTGGCGATTCATCCCGATGATCCTCCCTATGCAATTCTCGGCCTGCCCAGGATCATGAGTACTGAAGCCGATTTTCAGAAACTGGTTGCGGCTGTCCCCAATGCTTCCAACGGATTGTGCTACTGTACCGGTTCGTTTGGGGTCATTGCTCAGAACGACCTGCCGGCTATGCTGCGCAACCTGGGCGATCGGGTTAATTTCATCCACCTGCGTTCTACACAGCGAAATGAAGAAGGCGATTTTTACGAGGCCAACCATCTCGAAGGTGATGCCAATATGTACGCGGTGATGAAAGAGCTGGTGCTCCTGCAACAAAAAAGACAAATATCCTTACCGGTGCGGCCCGATCATGGCCATCAAATGGTAGACGATCTGCGCAAAAAAACCAATCCCGGTTACTCGTGCATCGGCCGTTTACGTGGTTTAGCTGAATTAAGAGGGCTTGAAATGGGCATAGCGCATACCATTCTTTCGTAGCGACTTTGTTTTGTTGAACATATTTACACTCAGAGGCAGGCCAAAACCTGCCTCAACTTTTTTATCCCCGGGTTGTTCTTAATAACATACATCCTGTAAAAACTGAACAATGAAAAAAGTAACGATTTCAAATACAGACCTGGAGATCGCTCCGTTAAATTTTGGCGGTAATGTTTTGGGCTGGACACTCAACCAGGAGCAATCCTTCGATATACTGGATGCTTTCCTGGATAAAGGTTATAATTTTATCGATACAGCGGACACCTATGCCTGGTGGGTAAATGGTACGGGCGGGCAGTCGGAAACGATCATTGGCAACTGGATGAAAGCCCGCAATAACCGAGATAAAATTGTACTGGCAACCAAAGTAGGATCAGAAACTAAAGAGCATGGTTACGACATTAGTAAAGCGCATATCATAAAGTCGGTTGATGAATCCCTGCGGCGCCTGCAAACCGATCATATCGATTTATATTATACTCATTTTGATGATCACAAAACACCCGTGGAAGAAACCCTGTCCGCCTATGACGAGATCATTAAATCCGGGAAGGTAAGGTATATCGCGGCTTCTAATCTTTCTCCTGAAAAACTGGTGGCTTCTTTTGAGGCTGCTGAAAAAAATAACCTGCCACGTTATGTAGCCCTGCAACCCCATTACAATCTGGTTGAAAGAGAAAAATACGAGCAAGAATATGCAGCGCTGGCACAGCAATATCATTTGTCAGTCTTCCCTTACTGGTCTTTGGCAGCCGGCTTTTTAACCGGCAAGTACCGTAGTGAAGCCGACTTCAATAAGAGCGCCCGTGGTGCGGGCGCGGCAAAATACCTGAATGAAAAAGGATTGTCGGTATTAGGAGCATTAGATCAGCTGGCAGCTGCGCATAACAGCCAGCCTGCCACTGTTGCTTTGGCATGGTTATTAGCCCAGCCTCATATCGATGCACCTATTGTAAGCGCTACCAGTACCGACCAGTTGAAGGATTTGTTTGCAGCGCCGGATTTGACACTTTCGAAGGACGACCTGGATGCTTTAGACCGGGCAAGCCAATAATTTGATAAAATAGCTACAAAGCCTGGTTCGCCGGGCTTTGTATATGACCTGCGGGCACCTCTTACTCACCGGCTGACACCTAAGCGCTGCGTCTGGCCCGCATTCATTAAAAAAAGTACCACCACCTTTTTGCAGTAAGCAACTAAATGCCTACTTTTAATTGTATAATTAACAATTAAAATTCAATTGCCATGAAGAAAATAACGGTGGCCCTGCTTGCCGCAATGGTGGGAGCCGGAGTGCATGCACAGGTTGTAACGACTACATTAAATACGGACGACGCCAAAACAACTATTAGCAAACATATATACGGGCATTTTGCCGAGCACCTGGGGCGATGTATCTACGATGGCTTTTGGGTAGATGAAAAAATGGATGTAAAGAAACAGGGACGCATCCGTTTAGATGTAGTGGAGGCATTAAAGAAAATTAATATCCCTAACCTGCGCTGGCCGGGCGGATGCTTCGCCGATGAGTATCATTGGAGAGATGGAATTGGTGACCCGGCCGCCCGCCCGAAGATGGTGAATACCAACTGGGGCGGTGTTTCTGAAGACAACAGTTTTGGTACCCACGAGTTTTTGGAACTGTGTGGTTTGCTGAATACCGAACCATATGTGGCAGGCAATGTGGGAAGCGGTACTGTGGAGGAAATGGCCAAATGGGTAGAATATTTAAACTCACCTGCCCAAAGCACTATGACGGAACTCAGGAAGCAGAACGGCCGGGAACAACCCTGGAAAGTTACTTATTGGGGAGTAGGTAATGAGAGCTGGGGCTGTGGTGGTAATATGACACCGGAGTATTATGCCGACCTCTATAAACGATATGCTACTTACGCCCGTGACTATACGGGAGCTCCACTGAAAAAAATAGCCAGCGGTGCCAATTCCGACGATTACAGGTGGACCGAAGTGTTAATGAAAAATGTTCCGCGCAATCAGATGTGGGGCATGACTTTACATTACTATACACTGCCCACCGGCAACTGGAACGGCAGCAAAGGATCTGCAACCGTGTTTAACGAAAAGGAATATTTTAAGACCATGAAAAACTGTCTGCACATGGAAGAACTGGTGCAGAAGCATTCGGCCATCATGGATAAGTATGACAAAGAAAAACGCGTGGCACTGGTTGTAGACGAATGGGGCATCTGGACGGATGTGGAGCCGGGTACGAATCCGGGTTTCCTGTACCAGCAGAATAGTTTAAGAGATGCCTTAATTGCCGGCACTACTTTAAATATCTTCAACAATCATGCAGACCGCGTGAAGATGGCCAACCTGGCGCAGACGGTGAATGTGTTACAGTCGATTGTATTAACCAAGGGTACAGAAATGCTGTTAACGCCCACCTATCATGTATTTGATCTGTTTATGGGACATATGGATGCCAAATTGATTCCAATGAGCTTCACCACACCCGGCTATACCAGCGGTGATGAAAAAATTCCTGCCGTAAATGCTTCTGCTTCGCTTGATTCAAACGGTAAAATGCACATTACATTGGTAAACATAGATGCAGGAAAGGATATCACATTAAACATATCATTGAAAGGTAAAAACTATAAAAAAGTAAATGGCAGAATACTGACATCGAAAAGCTTTACAGATATCAACACCTTTGACAATAAAAACAAAGTGGTTCCGGTGGCTTTCAATAGTGCTAAAATCGACAAAGGTTCGCTAAATATTAAATTACCGAAGCTCAGCGTTGTCAGCGTTACTTTAGAATAAAAGATCGTCCGGTAAGCAATCAAACGTTTGAAATAATAATTTATTAACAGCCAAACGCTAAATAGATCGATTATCTTTATTATTGTTGCGGCCATTTTTAATTTTAATAACCAAACGTTATGAGCAGGAAGTTCTTTCTGTTGTTTTTTTTAGCAGGTATTTTCAGTTGCAAAACGGCCTCGGTACTTACGGATTATGGCGTCGACAAAGGTGACGAGTATGCGGCTGTTGCGGTATTGCCCGACACGCAGTACTATACGGCCTTACGATATGGCGGAACCATGCGTATGTTTCAGAACCAGATCGATTGGTTGGTGAAAAACTACAAAAAGGAGAAAATTGCCTACATTATTCATTTGGGTGATATAACCGATCATAATGCGCCGGTAGAATGGGAGCGGGCCCGGTCGGTAATGTACCGGCTGGATGCTATCAACATTCCCTATGGCCTGGCTGTAGGCAATCATGACCAAACACCCAATGGAACGCCTGCTGCAGGAAGCGATACGACGCAATATACCCGTTACTTTGGTAAAACTCATTTTGGTAACCGGCCCTGGTATGGTGGCGCAATGGGTAACAACAATAATAACGACACCCATTTTGACTTATTTACGGCCAACGGGGATAAATACCTCGTCATGTATTTTGCTTTTAACCAACCAGACTATAAGGGGTATAATGAAACCTACGAAAAGCAGATGCTCCATTGGGCAGATAGTGTGTTGACTGCGCAAGCTGACCGGAAAGCTATTCTGGTTTGCCACAGCATGCTGGGAAAACCTAAAGGTACTACGAGTGGTGACAAGCCTGGTGCGGGAGACAACAGTTTGCAGGGCAATTTCACCAAACAGGGAAAAGGTATCTATGAAATGGCAAAAAATCATGGCAATGTATTTTTGATGCTGGGGGGGCACATAGCCGGAGAAGGTAAACGAAAAGATACCTACAATGGTACTACCATTAAAACCTACCTTTCTGATTATCAGTCCAGGCAAAGTGAACCCTATAGCGGTTCCAAAGATCGTAATGGTGGTAACGGTACCATGCGGTTGATGCGTTTGAATAAGACTAAACAAACACTAAGTGTGCTTACTTTTACACCCCAGGCAAACGGCGCTGTGATAAAAGAAACAGACAGCGACAGTCAGTTTACAGATGCCTTATATCAATAAAATAAAAGATTTTAATAAGAATTATGAGCAACAACAAATTTTCTCTTGCAGGTAAAGTAATTATTGTAACCGGTGCCACGGGTGTGCTGGGACATTCGTTTGTGAAGGATCTTGCCGGGCAGGGTGCCATTGTTGGTGTGTTGGGACGTAATGAAAAAGTTGCGGAGGAAAGAGTTGCTGAAGTAGAAGCAGCCGGCGGCCAGGCAATTGCCTTAATTGCTGATGTAGCGAATCAGGAGCAACTGGAAGCAGCATTGAAGAAAGTATTGGATGCATACGGAAAAGTGGATGGATTGGTGAATGCCGCCGGAGGTAACCAGCCCGGTGCCGTAGTACAACCTGACGGGAAAGTGTTTGAGCTGGATATTGACGCTTTGAAGCAGGTGATGGACCTGAACCTTTTTGGTACCCTGTTGCCCACTCAGGTGTTTGGTAAAGCAATGGCTGAAACATCGCAGAAAGGCAGTATTGTAAATATATCTTCAGTGGCGGCTCATGGCGCTGTAACAAGAGTGTTGGGGTATAGCCTGGCTAAAACAGCGATTGAAGCATATACGAAATGGTTTGCTGTAGAAATGGCCAATCGTTATGGAGATAAACTGAGAATGAATGCGCTGGTACCGGGCTTTTTCCTGGCCGAGCAAAACAGAAGGCTATTAACTAACGAAGACGGCTCTTATACAGACAGGGGCGATAAGGTAATTCGCAATACACCCTATAAACGTTTTGGGAACCCTGACGAGTTAACCGGTGCGCTGATCTGGTTGTTAAGTGACGAATCTACTTTCGTGAACGGAACCTCTGTTAAAGTTGATGGTGGCTTTACTATTTTTAGTGGTGTGTAGTGTATATTTATGCTACCGTACAAAAATGATCTTTTATGCCCACAATAGAGAACGATGATATCAGAGTAGAAGTGGCTGCCCTGGGAGCAGAATTACAGCATATCACAGATAAGCGTAGCGGGGTAGAATATATGTGGAACGCCAATCCGGTTTATTGGGGCAAGCATTCACCGGTATTATTTCCCATTGTAGGTGCACTGAAAGATAATACCTATATATTCGATGGAAAAGAATACCATTTGCTCCGCCACGGGTTTGCCCGGGAAATGGAGTTTGAACTGTATCAGCAAACCTCCCACGCATTTACCTTCAGGCTATGCAGCAACGAAGCCACCCTGGCTACATATCCTTTTCAGTTCGAATTATACATAGCGTATTCAATTACGGGCGCTGCGCTCGAAGTTAGTTACCGAGTGGTGAATACAGGGAGTAAGCCTATGTATTTTTCCATTGGCGGACATCCCGCATTTAAAGTGCCCCTTTTTGAGGGCGATGCTTATAACGACTATATCCTCGAATTTAACCAGGTAGAAAACGCAGGCAGGTGGCTATTGGATAACGGTTTGCTGGAGACGGGTACCGTTCCTTTACTGGAAAATACAGATCAGCTGCCGCTCCGCAAAGAATTGTTTGCTGCCGATGCGATCGTGCTAAAGCAGTTAAAGAGTACTAAAGTGCGGCTTATACATGAGCATACACGCAGGGGCTTTGAGTTTGATTTCCATGGATTTCCTTATCTGGGTATATGGGCTGCAAAAGATGCCGACTTTGTCTGTATCGAGCCCTGGTGTGGTGTAGCGGATAGCGTAAATAGCAGCCAGGTATTCACAGAAAAGGAAGGGATCAATGAGTTGAATGCCGGGGCGTTATTTGAAAGGAGCTGGAAATTTGCCCTCCTTGGATAAGCAGCTGCTCCGTTCTAAGTGTACTGATACATTTAAAATTTAACATTTCAGTTCCCGCGTTTCGCGTTTATCAATTATCTTTCCGCCTGTTTAAATAATGAAACAGGCTTTTTGTTTATTTCTTTTATTAGCAGGGTTTTCTGTCAGCTATGCGCAACAGAAATTTACGCTTAGTGGTACGGTCCGTTCTGAACGAACAGGAGAAACGGTAATCAACGCCAGCGTCAGGTCTGTTACCGGAACGGACGGCGTAAGTTCGAATGAGTATGGCTTTTACTCGATTACATTATCCGAGGGCGAATACGAAATGGAGTATAGTGCTGTCGGCTATAATGCCATTACGGAAAAAATCAGTCTTACACAAAACATCACCAGAAATATTGCTTTACCCGATGAAGTAAAAGATCTGGAAAATGTAGTGGTTTCGGCCAGCGGTAAGGGCCGAACCATCACCGGTACGCAAATGGGAGTAGAGCGCCTCACCATGAAAGAGGTAAATACCATTCCCATGCTGCTTGGTGAAAGGGATATTCTAAAGGCGATACAGCTACTGCCCGGTATTAAACAGGCGGGCGATGGTAACAGCGGGTTTTATGTAAGAGGCGGCAGCGCTGATCAAAACCTGATTCTTTTAGATGAGGCGCAGGTATATAATGCATCGCACCTGCTTGGGTTTTTCTCAACGTTTAATTCAGACGCTATAAAAGATATTACCGTTTATAAAGGAGGAATGCCGGCGCAGTATGGTGGGCGCTTGTCTTCCGTACTCGACGTGAAAATGAATGAAGGCAATAATCAGAATTACGAATTGAGCGGAGGCGTAGGCCTGATATCGGCAAAGCTCAACCTGGAAGGCCCCATACAAAAGAATAAATCTTCTTTTTTGTTGTCGGGCCGGAGAACCTATGCTGATGTGTTCGTGCCCCTGGCCAGGGATAGCGCCATAAGGCGCAACAAGCTGTATTTTTACGATTATAATGCCAAGCTGAATTATAAAATAGGCGAGAAGGATAATATCTATGTATCGGGGTACTTCGGTCGCGATTATTTAAAATTAGATCAGCAGTTTGGAATCAACTGGGGAAATATCACGGGTACATTACGGTGGAATCATATCTTTAATAGCAAGCTGTTTTCCAATACTTCGTTTATTTACAGCGATTTTGATTACAATATTAATATCAATAATCCAAGCAACGACCTTGATATCTATTCCAAGATCCGCGACCTGAACTTAAAGCAGGAGTTTCAATGGTATGCTGGAAGTAAGCATTCCGTTCGTTTTGGATTTAATTCGACCTATCATAAAATAAGGCCGGGAGATGTAACTTCTTCTGGCACCACCAGCTTCAACAATTTTTACCTCCAGGACCGCTATTCATGGGAGAATGCCCTGTTTGCTACTGATACCTGGAGGGCTGCCCCCTGGTTAAACATTACTTACGGCGCCAGGCTGACTTCTTTTGCCATACTGGGCGGGGGCGACTTTTACGAGGTAGACGGAGACGGTAATGTAACGGATACGCTTACTTATACAAAAGGACAGCTGGTACAAAACTATATCAACCTTGAGCCGAGGTTAGCAGCCAGCTTTATTATCAATCCTTCATCATCATTCAAGGCTTCGTATGTAAGGAATGTGCAAAACCTGCACTTAATGTCAAATTCCACCACGGGGTTTCCTACCGATAAATGGCTGGCCAGTACGAATATCATCAAACCCGAAATAGCAGACCTGGTTGCCCTGGGCTGGTACAAAAATCTGGCAGGAAATCAATTGGAATTTTCGACAGAGGTCTATTACAAAAAAATGCAGAACCAGATAGATTATAGAACCGGTGCCGATGTTTTCACGAATGACGCCATTGAATCGCAGATATTATTCGGAGTGGGACGTGCTTATGGCTGGGAGGTATTTTTGAAAAAGAAAACGGGGAAAACCACCGGCTGGATCAGCTACACACTCGCCAAAACAGAAAGAAAAATAGATGGTATTAACGACGGTGAATGGTACAACGCACGCCAGGATCGTACCCATGACGTTGCTATCGTGGTAAATCATCAACTCAACAGGCGATGGAACCTTGCCGCCAACTGGATTTATTACACAGGTGATGCGGTTACCTACCCGAGCGGCAAATATATTATTGACAACCAGGTTGTATTTTATTACACCAAACGAAATGCAGACAGGATGCCTTCTTATCACCGGCTGGATCTGGGCGCTACCTGGTTATTAAAAGACAGAAAGAAATTTAGATCTGAATTGGCGTTTAGTCTCTTTAACGCTTACGGGAGGGAGAATCCTTATGCGATTACTTTCAGGCAAAGCGAAGATGATCCAACCAGGACCGAAGCAGTTAAAACATCTCTTTTCCGGTTTGTGCCCTCTATATCCTATAACTTCAAATTTAAGTAAGATGTCGTCGGTTTGGAAATGCATAATCCTTATTTTGATCTCCTCCCTGTTCTTAGTGAGTTGTGAGCGGGTGATACAGGTAGCGATAAAAGAAAAGCCCCTGAAGTATGTAGTGGAGGGCGTTTTGACAGATGACAGTACCTGCCGCGTGCGCTTGTCGCAAACAGGCAATTTTTATGATACCATCAATTTAAGAGGGATAAACGGCGCGCGCATTACCATTACCGAAGAGGGGAAACCACCGGTGCTGTTAAGTGCGTCTAATAACCGGGGAGAATATAGTGCCGCGTTTACAGGAGTACCGGGACGAACCTATCATTTGCGTGTGGAGTACAGTGATTCAACGGCTGATCATGTATTTACAGCCACGTCTACAATGCCTCAAAAAGTTGTATTGGATAGCCTGTATATATCAGAACGCATCTTTCTGGGCAAAACAAGAATGATAGCAACGATACGATTTAAGGATCCTCCGGCGCCGGGCAATGCTTACCGGTATGTGCAACGGGTGGATGGAGAATTGGAAACCACTGTCTTTGTGTCCAGGGATGACCTGATTAACGGGCGTACCGTTGTAGATGAATTATTGATTTTTAACGACGAATATACTTTGAAAAAATGCGACCAGGTAAATGTAGAGTTACAAAGTATTGATCAGCCTAATTACTTATTCTGGTATAGTTTAAACCAGGGTGCTTTGGGCTCGTCTCAATCTGCATCCCCGGGAAATCCGGCCTCCAATATAAAAGGAGGAGCGTTGGGCTACTTTAGTGCCCATGCAGTATCTTCTCTGCATATTGCGGTTTTCCCTGATGAAAGTTGTAGTCTCCCTGCAAACTCTAGTCAATGAGTGAAGGTATACGCTATAGCTTCAGGTTGAGGAGCGGGGCCCGGGCCGGTTACCTGGCTGTATGGATAATGATCAGTTCCTGTGAAAAAATAATCGATCTTGAATTGCCGGATGCAGAAAAACTATATGTAATAGAAGCTGTGCTTACCGACGCCGGGTGCAGGGTGAACTTATCGCGTACACTGAATTTGTCAGATTCCAACTATTATGATGTGGTTTCAGGCGCCCATATCACTATTGCGGAAGATGGTAGAACGCCTGTCAGGTTAACGCAGGTGAATGGGGGGTATTACAGGGCAGGCCTGTCAGGCCGGCCGGGACGTAGCTACGAGTTACGTGCAGCAGTGAATGGCCGCATATTTACGGCTACTTCGGTGATGCCGCAAAAAGTAATTGCAGATAGTTTCTATGTTACCGAGCGGCTATTTTTCGGCAGAAAAAGAAAGGTGGCTATATTGGAGTTTAATGATCCTCCTGGATTGGGAAATGTGTATCGCTGCATACAATACGTCAATACAAAAAAGGACAATAATATTTATATCATCAACGATCATTTGATTGACGGCCGTAAAACAGTATATGAAATGCTGGTTTTGGAAGATGAAGATGAGCCTTTGAAAGCCGGCGACCGGTTAAGTGTTGATTTATTCACCATTACGCCGTTTATGTATCGTTACTGGTACAGCCTGGATCAGGGCGCGCTGGGTGAAGCTCAGATTGCTTCACCAACCAATCCTGTGAATGCTTTCCAGGAAGGAGCGGTTGGCTATTTCAGTACACATATGCTCAGTTCGCGGTCAACGGTGCTCCGGTAGTTTATTACCGAAGTTTATTAAAATGCATTATATTCACTACGTCAAACAAAAACGATTTTGCCCTGAGGCTGTAAATAGCTGATCCTGGCAGCCCCATTGCACGGATTGGGGGTACGTAGTTTGAGATCGTATTAAAACAGAAGGCAGCATAAAAGGATTATTGGCAGCGTTTGAGGGAGTTATCGTATTTTCACTTTACAAAATTGACTGTGTTGGAACAAGATGCCCATAGCTGACATCCAGAGATCACTTGAATATGAAACAACTATCTATTAAAGACATTGCCCGGATCGCCGGCGTTGTACCCTCTACCGTTTCCTTTGTTATAAATGGAAAGGAGAAAGAAATGCGGATCAGCGAAGAAATGGCAAAAAAGATCCGCAAAATTATAAAAGAAACCGGCTATGTACCCAACCGGTCTGCTGCGAGCCTGCGTACGGGAAAGACACATGTGATCGGCCTGATTGTGGAGGATATTTCCAATACCTTTTTTGCCTCGCTAGCCAAGGCAATTGAAGATATTGCCTATCAGGTAGGATATCGTCTTGTTTATTGCATTACTGAAAATGACGATAAAAAGGGAACCGAGCTAATAAGAATGCTGCATAAACAGGTAGATGGCTTTATTGTAACGCCCACCAGCGGAATGAAGGAAGAGGTATTAAAATTGCAAAAAGCTAAAAAGCCGGTAGTATTACTGGACAGGTATTTTACCGATGCAGACATACCTGCGGTATTGGTGGATAACCAAAGCGGTATTCAGTCGGGGGTAGAACTGCTGGCAGATAAAGGATATAGAAAGATAGCGTTTATTGTAACTGCGCTGGAACAAATGCAGATGCAGGATCGCTTAAACGCGTTTAAAGCAAGCGCCCGGGCGCATAAGCTATTGTATCCCGAACTGATACTGGAGTTGCCTTTTGCTGCCGGAGAAGATGCTTATGAAGACCCCTTGAGGGATTTTCTTACCAATCACCAGGAGGTGGATGCCATCTTTTTTGCCACCAATTACCTGGCTATAAAAGGACTGAAAGTGCTGCAGGCATTGAAATGGAAAATTCCTTCCCGTGTAGCGGTTCTGTCCTTCGATGATCACGAAATCTTTAAACTATACACACCGGCTATAACGTCGATAAGCCAGCCGATTGCTGCTATCGCCCGTGAAGGTATTGAGAACCTGCGGTTGCAGATGAATGCCCAGAAGATACCTGCTGTTAAGGAATTACTGCTGCCCTCAGAGCTGATAGTAAGAAAATCGGTTTAAGAGCGGGTTTAAATTGTGTTGTTGAGATTATTAGGTTTCGTACCGGTTTCCCTGCCAATAGCGTCCTTCGCCCGTCCTAATGGCGTAGGGGCAGGCGTGTTCTCAGCACCCCCTGGCCCTGGAACTCCCCAGGAGCGGTAAAAAATATCAGAATTTGAAAAATGGTATGCACCCATTTATGATGCAGTTTTTTTGAGCAAACAAAGCTCCTTTTAATCATAGCAGGCCACTCCGGTAGGAGATGCAGCGCCCCCTGATGCAGGCAGGATTACAGGGCAAAGAACAATAAGACAGTCATGAATCATTTTTAAACAGGCGCTAAGACGACCTGTAAGTTTTTTTTATGTACTCAGATGGCGTCATGCCAAAATGTTTTTGAAAATTTCTTCCCAGCTGTGTTACAGAATTGTAGCCCACCGCATCAATCACCTCATTTAAACGCATATGGGTGGTGCTCAATATCTCTATCGCTTTTTTTAACCGGGTAAGGTTAATGATTTCTGCCGGCGAAAGATCGGAGAGCGAGTTTATTTTTCTGTACAAACTCGTTCGGCTCATATTCATACGCCTGGCCAGCAAGGGTACGTCTAAGTCTGTATTGGACATATTCTCATAAATATGGTGTTCTAATGTTTCCAGAAAGGACCTGTCTATTTCATTAGATGCCATACTTGTGATCTGCGCGGTTGGAGACTTGATAAAATACGATTTTAAACGGTCCCTGTTCATCAAAAGGCTCTTGATCTGCGCAAGCAGGAATTCCATTGAGAAAGGTTTTTCCACATATACATCGGCGCCCACGTCCAATCCCTCAATTTTAGATTGCAGGGTATTCTTGGCTGTTAACAGTATAACGGGTATATGGCTGAATTCATAATCGGATTTAATCTTTTCACAGAACTCGAAGCCATTCATTTCGGGCATCATCACGTCGCTGATGACCAGGGTAACGGAATGCTTTTGCAGTAATGCCAATCCTTCAACGCCATTTCTTGCACATACGATCGTGTAATCTTTTTTAAGGGTATCTGAAAGCATGAACAGTAAATCTTCATGGTCGTCTGCAATCAGTATTGTTTTGTTGTTATGACTCATCGTTAGTTGGGTAATTAGTATCCATACTGCTAATTTTCAACGGGAAAGCTACAGAAAATATGTTCATATTGTTCAATACATTGTATTTCATTTTTCCCCGGTGTAATTGAACAAGCGAGTAAACCAGCGAAAGCCCGATGCCCGCACCTCCCACCACTTTGTGATGATGGCGTACAAAGGGCTCAAATATAAGGGACTGCATATCTTCCGGAACAGTGGCTCCATCGTTAGTTATACGAAGCGTTGCCCATTGCGCTTCTTTATCGGTTTCAAAATTTACGGCCACCTGCTCATGACAGTATTTTATGGCATTATCAAGCAGATTGCTGATGATTTTTACCAGGGCTTCTTCATCGGCAGCTATCAGGATCGCGCCCGCAGGAGGCTCAAACTGAAGCCTGATGCTTTTGTCAGCGATCGCAGGAGAGAAAGCATGTAGCAACTTTTCAGTTACGGCTACTATATCCAGTTCTGTAAGAAACAGGCGATAATGTTCTGTTTCAATTTTCCTGAAATCGAGCAGTTGATTCGTTAGCTCCAGTAATCTCTCGGTGTTGCTGTTCATGATCTTAAGGTATTGGTGCAGGTGTGGCGCATGAGTTAATGCAGCCGTAATGCGTTCCAGGGGAAGTTTAATAAGGGTGAGTGGTGTTTTGATTTCATGGGTAATATTGGTGAAAAAATCTATTTTAGACTGATACAACTCTTTTTCTTTGTTTAACATGAACACATTCATTTTATAAAGTTGCTTTTCTTTCTGGCGCCGGGTATAATAACGGGCGATGACTATAACAAAGGCAATGCTGAGAATCACATACAACAGATAGGCCGGTTTTGATTTCCAGAATGGCGGTAATATTTCAATGAACAGGCTTTTACTGTTGAGCATCCATTCGCCATCGTTATTGGTAGACCTGACGCTGATATGATATTTTCCGGGCGGGAGATTTGTGAAGGTTATTCTCCGGCTATTACCAATAGGGTACCATCCTTCATTGTTGATCTGATAAGCATATTCAATATTGATCGGATCTGTATAGTTAAGGGCCACATAGTCGATATTAAAAGTAGCCTGATTGTGAGCTAATGTGATCCGGTCTTTATTGATCAGAGGGGTATTGTCTTTTGCCCCGGCAACAGTAGCTGCCGCACCTAACTGCTGTAACCCGGTTATATAGAGTAAGGGTACATACTGGGCAGGGCTGTTAAATGCCGGGTTAAACCTGATCAGGCCTTTAATACTGCCCAGGTATATCTGTCCGTCTGTATCTTTAAAGGCAGACTGGTAATTGAACTGGTTATTAAGTATCCCGTTATACTGCCTGAATATTTTTATCTTTTTTGTTGTTGCCTCCATGAAAGCAAGACCACGCGAGGTAGGGATCCAGTAGTTGCCCGCATTGTCTTTAATGATACTGTAAATAATATTGCTGGGAAGGCCGTCATCCTGGCTGTAGTGCTGCAGGGTTTTTCTTTTCAAA
>JBQGCI010000174.1:0-15438 GCA_052038405.1 Acinetobacter pittii | reverse complement strand
CTCGGTAAGGGAGAACCGCCCGCTGCCAAGGGAGCTCTCGTTGTATAGGCTTTAAAATAACGACCAGCCACCTCCTACTTTGCCTTTAGCGCCCGAGGGGCGCAGGTTATAGGTAAAGGTAGCCATAAAGTACTGGCCTATGATGTTGCTGTAAATAGTACGTACGGTATTCTGATTAGGAATAATATCGGTATTACGTGTTTGATTTAAAATATCATTGGCAAATATCCGCAGCACCGCTCTTTCATCTTTGAAGAACGTGAAATTAACACCCGCGTTCCACATGAACATCCGGCGATACTCGGGGTTGGCAAATGCGTTATTGTTCAGATACCGTAGTTCACTGTCGAAAATAAAATGTTTAATGTAACGCATGATGGTTTCGATACCGATGGTTTGTTCAAAATTGCTTTGAGTGGTGAACAACGGGTTGGTGTTTTTTACATTCATGTATGAAAAGGAGTAGGCTGGTATAACTTCAAGCTTATCATCCCAGTTAAAACCCATGCTGCTCCATATATTGCTGAGCAGTCTTCTCTGTGCGCTTTCCTGGTTATTAAAGTAAAATGGATTCTCCCTGTATTCTGTCCAGGTGCCTACATTCCACGAAAGAATAAAACTGTTTTTGTATTTGATATCCTGGTTCAGGCCAAAATTAGCGGCTATGCGCTTGCTGCCGTCGGCATTGATAGGTTTGATGGTTTGCAAGCCACTGGCGTCCATAGTAATGCTTTGTACGACATCGTTGTTCGCTATCCAGGCCTCGCCCCAGCTCCATACATTCAGGTTGTTTTTGGGATTAAAGGTATTCAGGTTTACATTAATCCTGTCCATCACGGCCGGTAAAAGGTCGGTATTGCCCAGGTTTACCAGGTACGGGTTGGTGTTGTTTCTTACGGGTATCATGTAGGTGTAATCTGGCAACACGATATCTCTGTTATAGTTTACTGTAAGTTTGCGGTAGGTGATTTCCAACTGGGGCAACACATTGTTCAGGCGCTGTACTACAGGGTTAGCTACAAATGAAAGCTTGTTGTCAAACTGCTGGTATTGATACCTTACGCCCGGGGTAATAGCCAGGTCTTTTAATTTTAATTCCAAACCGGTGCTTAAGAAATAACGGTTACTGTTTCTTGAAAAATCACTGCTCAGGTCGTTATTGCGGGCATTATAAGCAGCGCCCTGTTTATCCAGGGTAGTAATATCATTTTTCAGGTTTTCGTATTCGTACCGGGCTCCGGCTCGGAGAAAGAGTTTTTTAGCAAGCGGTTCCCGGTAGTTGATGCCGGCATAGGCAAACCAGGTGGGCACGCGCTCCTGTCTTAACTGGTTGATCAGGCTATCATATTGCCTGGGTTGGCGGTAGTTGATTTCCGCATCTGTATAATTATCCACCGAACGGCTGTTCCAGCTAAGCCCCTGGGCTAATGAAATACGTCGCCCCGCTTTTTTCTTCGATAATCGGGTAATAGAAAAATTCTGTCTTAATATATTATTCCCTGTTTTGCCATTGATGCCTACGGCTCCTTCATTTAATGACCCTAGCAGGTTGTTCTCCCCACTTTGGTTATTAATGCTGTTGGTTCTTTCGGTAGCTAATATATAGTTGGCCGTAGCATTAATGGTTGTAACCGTATCTGGTTTAAGGTTGATGCCTGCGCCGAATGTGTGGGTCAACCCTTTGATCTTGGCATCATATAAAGAGCGGTTGGTAATAATGGTATCTCCGTTAGAGATCCTTGTAGTGGTATTACTTTCCACATCAGTATTTACTCCCCCCAGATAGTATTGTGCAAAAAAAGCTTTCTTATTGTTGGGAGAATGATTGAGGTTAAAGCCCAGGCCATTGCTGGTAGTAACGCCCCCCATACGGGACATGCCCCCAAAGTTGATACCGTTGATGGAGATGGTAGAACCGAAGTTGGAATTGTTGGTATTATTATTACCGCCGCCGCTTACATCCCGGTTGCGTTGCAGGCCGCCTGTCTGCATCAGGTCGGCCCACCCAAAACCCGGACGATTGAGGTTATTCGTGTATCCTAAAAGGCTTACCTGCAGCGTATCTCTGAATATATTCGCTATAGCGCCGGCTTCATAGCGCCCGCCATTAATGCCCGATCCGCCACCTCCGTAAGCTTTACCAAACATACCCTTCTTTACTCCCTTTTTGAAGGTTAGGTTGATCACTTTTCCTACATTATTAAGATTGTCGTCTCCGCGCTCCAGTAACTCATCTTTATCGTCGGTAACCTGTATTTTATCGATCACGTTAGATGGCAGGTTGCGTGAAGCCATTTTGGGATCGCTGCCAAAGAAGTTTTTTCCGTCCACCAGTATCCGGTTTACACGTTTGCCGTTTACCATAATATTCCCCTGCTTATCTACCTGTACACCGGGTAATTTTTTAAGCAGGTCTTCTACCATGGCATTGGGTAAGGTTTTAAACGCATTGGCATTAAACTCTACAGTGTCTCTCCTGATCACCATCGGGGGCCTTTCGGCAATTACCAGTACTTCATCCAGCTGCGTGGCGGCCGGATGCATGGTAATGATACCCAGGTCCATATCGAGGGAATCGGCCTTTATTAAAAAAGGCTGACGGTGTACGGCATAACCGCTAAAAGAAACAAGAATACGATAAGGAAGATTAGCCGCAAGCCCAGGCAGTTTGAAACTGCCATCCTCCGCACTCAGCCTGTACGTAACCAAAGAAGTATCCTGCGCCTGGAATACGGTAACTGTAGCCATATATAAAGGCTTTTGTGTACCGGCATCTACCAGTTTACCCTTTACAGAACCCTGGGCAAAAGAAGCCGCGGAAAAGAAAAGACCGGCAACCGCAGTTAGCAAATACAAAAAATGTCTCATTAGTGGTTTGGGTACAATAAACATAATTACTAGTAATCGTAAAGAGTACCAGAATGTTACAGATACTGCTCCAACTTTTTATAAATGATGTAAATTCCCGGATAAAAGGTAATATGAATAAAGAAATTGAATTATATAACGAGGCTCAAACTGCCGGAGATGCAGCGATCTGCACTGAATTGGCGCAACAAATAGATATCTGTTTGCCGGAAGCGGAAAGCAAGATATGGCATGCACACCCGGTTTGGTTTTTGGAGGGTAACCCGGTAGCAGGTTATAGTAAACTCAAAACAGGAATACGTTTGATGTTCTGGAGTGGGGCCGATTTCGGGGAAACTCTTTTGATGCCCGGAACAGGAAAGTTTAAAGATGCTTCTATTATATACAAATCAAAAGACCAGGTAAAAGCTGAAGATCTGAAGCGCTGGCTGAAGAAAGCCCGCGATATACAATGGGATTATAAAAACCTGGTGAAGCGTAAAGGCGTACTGGAGCGCCTGAAATGATCAGAAATACCATACAGAAGCCGGGATGATAGGGTCCCGGCTCTTCAAATGGCTATTGCAACAGGCTGTTGATGGCTTTATGTATTTTTTCAAAGTTGAATCCGCTGACCACACTATCCATTAATTGTTTTATTTCTGCAGTACAAAGGTTTTGAATAGATCCTTCATGGGGATTACTGACAGGCGTTGGTTCAGGCACCTGATAAGTACCATCTTCAACCGATCTTCCCACCTGTATATAGGCATCGCGGAACGTAACTCCCTGTAATACGAGCTGATTTACCAGGTCTACCGTAAACAGGTATTTATATTTTTCATCCCCCAGTATATCTTTTTTGATATCGATATTGGAGAGCATCAGGCCTGTCATTTCAATGCAGTCTTTTAGTGTTTTAAATGCAGGAAATAAATGTTCCTTCAGTAACTGCAGATCCCGGTGATAGCCTGATGGCAGGTTAGTAGTCATCATTGCTATTTCATTGGGCAGTGCTTTAACGCGGTTGCAATGAGAGCGGATGAGCTCGAATACATCGGGGTTTTTTTTATGGGGCATAATGCTGCTGCCGGTGGTTAACTCGGCAGGGAAGCTTACAAAGGCGAAATTCTGGTTCAGGTACAAGGTCATGTCCATACTCAGCCTGGACAGGGTATCGGCAATATTGGCCAGGGCCTGGGCCACAATACGCTCTGCCTTTCCCCGGCCCATCTGGGCATACACCACATTATAATTAAGGCTCGAAAATCCTAACAGGTCGGTAGTCATTTGCCGGTTAATGGGAAAGGAAGACCCATATCCTGCGGCTGATCCAAGGGGGTTTTTATTTACCACCTCAAAAGCTGCTTTCAGTGTTAGCATATCATCTACCAGGCCTTCGGCATAAGCGCCAAACCACAGGCCAAACGACGAAGGCATGGCCAGTTGCAAATGGGTATAGCCCGGGTATAAATGTTCTTTGAATTTTTCACTCTGTGTTTGCAACAGGTCAAAAAGCGGGAGCACCACATTGACCATCCCTTCAATTTCACTACGTAAGAACAGTTTAATATCCACCAAAACCTGGTCATTGCGGCTTCTGGCGCTATGTATTTTCTTACCCGCGTCACCCAGTTTCTGAGTCAGCAGCAATTCTACCTGTGAGTGAATATCTTCTACATGATCCTGCAATGTAAATCCGCCCTTTTGTATTTGCTGATAAATTTCTTTGAGGGCTGCCTGCAGATCGGCGAGGTCTTTTTGATCTAACAAACCCACTGATTCCAGCATACGGGTATGGGCGAGCGAACCCAGCACATCAAATGGTGCCAGGTATAAGTCCATTTCCCTATCCTTACCCACCGTAAAAGTTTCTACTTCTTTAAGTGCTGCTGTATCTTTTTGCCAGAGTTTCATTTTAGTTACAAGTTTCAGGTTATTCGTTTGTCATCGGAAGGAAAATTAATCCAGTTTTTATTTACCCGTTCGATGAACTATTATTTTTTTGCTTGGGCCAAATATATTTGCCGTTCAATTGATCATAAAGGCCTTTACCAGTAAAAGACTTTGTTTAATACAGGAAATCCAGGTGCCTGTCGTTTCATCATACCCGGATGGAGAGCAGGTAAGACAATGTATAAATTGCGCTGACTTCCTTCTTCGTATAATGTAAACTCAGGTAAAAGCAAACTCAGGCGATGCACTTCGTTTGCCGGTCCATGTGCTTTTTTATTAATTTTTAAGTTTCTATAGCTTGTCATAAGGAATGTTTAAAGCCTGTAACCCGCAGCCGGTCACCAGCAAGCTGTAACTAGTATATTAATCTCCTCATTATTTCGATATAGTCGTTTACTCCTTTTTTGATCTCTTCAAGATAAATAAATTCATTGGCAGAATGACTACGGGCACTGTCGCCCGGGCCCATTTTTAAGGCCGGAAAGGGCATCAGTGCTTTGTCTGAAGTGGTGGGAGAACCATATACGGTTTTACCCATTGCCAGCCCAGCCTGTATGATCGGATGATCCATAGCGATGGAAGTAGATTTTAAACGGGTAGACCGGGGTTTGATCTCACTTTGTACGTGTTGCTCAATTGCTGCAATCACTTCATCAAAAGTGTATAATTCGTTCACCCTTACATCTACCACGTATGTACAAGTGGCGGGCACCACATTATGCGCTTTATTTTCGGTTTCAATTACGGTAACCGACATTTTATTAGGACCCAGGAGTGGCGATACTTTGTCGAACTGGTAAGTATGAAACCATTCAATATCCTTTATCGCTTTTCTAATGGCGTTTTCCCCCTCATTGCGGGCTGCATGCCCCGCCTTGCCATGGGCAACAGCGTCCAATACCATCAGGCCCCTTTCGGCAACCGCCATCTGCATTAAAGTGGGTTCGCCTACTATGGCGAAATCGATGGGTGGCAATTCTTTTACCACAGCTTCGATACCATTGTAACCAGATATCTCTTCTTCGGCACTTGCTACCAGCATCACATTATAAGGCAGTGAGGGCTTATCATAGAAATAAATAAAAGCAGCAATTAACGACACCAGGCAACCACCCGCGTCATTACTTCCCAATCCGAATAACTTCCCATCTTTTTCAATGGGGTCGAAAGGGTCTAAAGTGTAATTAGGATTGGGTTTTACCGTATCATGATGCGAGTTGAGCAGTACCGTAGGTTTGGCCGGATCGAAAAATTTATTTTTGGCGATGATATTATTGCCCAGTTGTTCGGATACAATGCCAGAAAGCAATAGATGTTGCTTGATATGTTTGGCTGTATCCTGTTCTTCTTTACTGAAGCTGGAAGTTTGTATCAATTGCTTTAGCAGGGCTACTGCACTGCTGTATAATGTTTGTTCATTCATTAGCGGGTAATTAATGTTCCTTCGGTTGCTTCAGTAGTATTTTTGACCAAATCGGCTGCATGACCAATCAATACTTCTTTTACCCCGGCATTGATAGCGTCAAAAGCGTTATCTATTTTAGGCAGAATGCCTTCAAATAATTTATTCTCTGCCAGCAGTTGCTGATACCTTTCTTTGTTGATATTTCTTATTACAGAGTCATCGTCATTCACGTCTTCCAATACGCCCTTCTTTTCAAAGCAATAAATTAAACGCACATCATACAATGAAGACAAACCTACTGCCAGCGTTGAAGCGATAGTGTCTGCATTGGTGTTTAAAATATGCCCCTGCCCATCATGTGTAAGTGGCGCAAATACGGGCGTAAATCCAGCTCCTATTAGCAAGTTTAAATTTTGCCCCTCAAACTTTGAATGGTCTACATCGCCAACCCAGCCAAAGTCAACATTTGTTCCATTGATCACTTTCAGCGGTCTTTTCGTGGCCGGTATTATATTGGCATCGGCGCCGGTTAAGCCAATGGCATTGGTTTGCAGGGCCTGTAGCTGTGCTACTATTTTTTTATTCACCAGTCCGCCATACACCATCGTTACAATATCAATGGTAGCGTCATCCGTAATCCGCCGACCGTTAATGTATTGAGATAGCACTCCTAGCTGGTCGCCTATTTTGGTAGCAATCTTACCGCCTCCATGGATCAGTATCTTGGGGCCCTTTACCATTGCAAAGTCTTTAAGAAAAGCATGTAATGCTTCCGGGTTATCAATTACATTTCCCCCTATTTTTACTACAAAGAGAGCTTCTGACATTTTTCTTTTTATATAAATTACTTTTGTTTTGAATTCCTGGGACACTGTCCCAGGAATTGGAGTCGATCAGCGAACTATTTTTTCAACAGCTCACTCAATACAGCCTGGGCTGCCCACACCCTGTTGCCGGCTTCCTGTGTAACGATGCTGTTAGGGCTGTCCAAAATTTCATCGCTCAGTTCTACGTTTCTGCGCACGGGCAGGCAATGCATTACTTTAGCCCCGCCATTTGCGGGGTTGGTAAGCTTTAGTTTTTCCTGCGTCAGCATCCACTCGGGTTCATTACTGTAAATTTTTCCGTAATCATTATAGGTGCTCCAGTTTTTCACATACACGTAATCAGCATCTTTCAATGCTTCATCCTGATCGTAAATGATGGGTGCGTTACCGGTGAACTTTTGATCCAGTTCATAGTCTTCCGGGTGCGTTACCACAAAATCTACTTCACCCCACTCAGTCATCCACTGTGCAAAGCTGTTAGCTACACATTGAGGCAGCGGCTTTACATGCGGAGCCCAGGTTAATACCACTTTAGGTTTACGCTGCTCCTTAAATGTTTCTTTAATGGTAATTACATCTGTAAGACTTTGTAAAGGATGGAGCGTAGCGCTCTCCAGGCTTACTACCGGTAAACCGGCGTACTTAATAAACTGATTGATGTATAGCTCGCTGTAATCATCTTCTTTATTAACTAAAGACGGAAAGGTGCGAATTGCGAGTATGTCAAAATACTTTCCGAAAATGGGTGCGGCATCTTTCACGTGTTCTACTGTTGTTCCGCTCATGATGGCTTCTTCTTCAAATTCCAATTGCCAGCCCTCATTTCCCACATTAAAAACAATAGCCTCCATGCCGAGGTTTTGAGCCGCTATCTGGGTACTTAAGCGGGTGCGCATACTGGGGTTCAGGAACAGGCAACCGATGCGTTTGCCTTCTCCCAGTTTTTTATCAGTTAAGGGGTTGGCCTTGTAAGCAAGTGCTTTCTCTGCTAATGCATTGATGTTGGTAACATCTAATGCACTGATAAATGTGTTGCCTTTTAAAAGTGACATGATGGTATGAATGAATTTTTAATATACTGATTCTGGTAAAAAATAATGGTTCGTGTATGTGCACGAACCATTACAATATTCTCCGATGTATGCACAAAAGTACAAGGGCGCGACACCCGCTTACATGCGTTTATTCTGCCGCTACCGCAAAAGCTTCTATCTCCTCTTTGATAGCATCAATGAACTGCTCTGCATCTTTCTTTTTCAAAGCCAGGGACGGAAGCAGCCTGATTACATTGGGCTTTGCTTCTCCTGTAAAGATCTTTTGATTGGTTAACAGGTTTTTCTTCAGCGCAGCAATTTCCGGGGGCACATCAAAACCGATCATTAACCCGCGCCCGCGCACATTTTGCACCTCAGGAATGGCACTTAATTCATCGCGCAGGTATTTCCCGGTCATTACCGCATTACCCATCAGCTTTTCTTCCTTCATCACTTCCAGCACGGCCATGGCAGCGGCACAAGCCAGGTGGTTGCCGCCAAAGGTGGTGCCCAGTTGAAAATGTTTCGGCTTGATATGAGGCGCAATGATGATACCGCCAATGGGGAACCCGTTGCCCATCCCTTTAGCCATTGAGTAAATATCGGCATTCACTCCGGCAAAGTCGTGACTGAAGAATTTGCCGCTACGGCCATAACCGCACTGTACCGCATCGGCGATATATACCGCGCCGTATTTATCGCACAGCGATCGGATCAATTGCAAAAAAGATTCACTTGCTACATTAATACCACCTACGCCCTGTATACCTTCTATGATCACGGCAGCGATCTCTTTACCATATTTTGCAAAATGAACGGCCAAAGCTTCTTCATCGTTAAAAGGCAGAAAATCTACATTTTCGGTTTCATTTACCGGCGCTGAGTAATTTTTATTATCTGTTGCAGCTACCGCCAGCGAAGTGCGTCCGTGAAAGGCTTTGCTGAAAGCAACTATCTTTTTCCGGCCTGTATGAAAGGACGCCATCTTTAAGGCGTTCTCATTTGCTTCTGCGCCAGAGTTGCATAAAAACAGGCTGTAATCTACTTTTCCTGATACTTCGCCCAGCTTTTTAGCCAGGTCTGTTTGCAGGGGATTTTGAATAGAGTTGGAATAGAATGCTATTTTCTCCAGCTGCTCTTCAATGCGTCGCACCCAGTGAGGATGTGTATGGCCAATGCTGATAACAGCATGCCCGCCATAAAGGTCTAAATACTGGTTGCCTTCACTATCCCAAACATAAGAGCCTTTAGCTTTGGTGATAGTTACATCATTGAGGGGATAAACATCGAATAAGTTCATTCTTTCCTGTAAATTGAAATAAAAAAAATTGCCCCGGCACTGGCGGGGGCAACAAAATTACTTAAAATATTAATGGCTGTCCGATAAAATTATTGTGAAACGCGGTAGTTTTACCTAGTTCAGCATGCCCGGTTCTTTTACAATCTGGGCTTTTTTCTCCGATTGAATGGCGTCCCATCCGCCGAGCACCACCCGCAGGTTATGAATGTCCTGCTTTTTTAGGATAGTTGCAGCCAAAAAAGCTTCACCATCATTTTCCCCCACTAGGTATATATTATCGTTTTCCTCTATTGCAGAAATTCGGAGCGGGTCGTTTATTTGAGTTAAGGGCAAACTTACAGCATCTTTTAAATGACCATTGCCAAAATTAACAGGGGGGCGAATATCCATGATCACCAGGTTTTCATCGAATGGAATATCCATGATCAGCTCGTCCACTTCTACATCAATGATCAGGTCGACAGCGCCGCCGGCTTTTTCCCAGGTTTCAAAACCGCCCTCCAGGTAACCCTTTACACGATTATTGGCACCATCTGGCAATTGCTTTAGAAAGGGATCAAAATCTTCAGATGCGCTACCCACCAGTACAACAGGACTGAATCCTGAATGGATGGAAAAACCGGAGATAGTGTCGAAGTAAGTACCAAAAGTAGCAGGAGTGGAAAGAGAAATACTGCCTTTAATAAAACCCTGCTTCAGCAATTCCGTGCTTCTGGTATCAATGATCGTAATCCCCTGTTCTGCGAATTCGCTAAAAGCTTCAAAGCCGAGTACTGTCATGGTGAGAAAATATAGTGAAAATTAGGATAAAAGTTCCCCAACAAATTTGTTAAGGTCTTTCATGCGTTGGGTATTTACCGTATAATAGATAAATTTTCCATCGCGTTCAGTTTTTACAAAGTCAGCCTTACGCAGAATTGCCAGGTGCTGGGAAGCTACGGATTGTTCAATTCTTAATTTAACGTAGATTTCAGTAACGGTTACTTTTTCCTGATTATCAATCAGTTTAAGTATTTGTTGTCTTAATTTGTGATTAAAAGCCCGCAGGATTAATGCAGCTTTTTTTATAGCCAGCGTATCCAGAGTTAATTCTTCTCCGGGGCTTTCCTTTACCCCAAATGAAATGTGATAATTGCTCATTTAAATGATCGTGTTTAGAGGGTTTAAAAATACCAGCTTAAAAATGATTTATTGCAATGCTATTTATATTTCTTTTTTAGATATATATACGTCTTTAACGTAATATGGTTCACAATATGCAACATCTGAGAAATTTTTTTCCTGATAATATCGGAGCGAAAGGGGGAGCATGTTGCGCGCATCAATCTGACGCTCTACTATTTCGGCATTAACATCATTTTTTATCAGCGATCTGAATTTTTTACTACCGTTGCCGGTAAATACAACATGACCTTCTTCTAAAACATCTGAAAAACTTTCTTCATTTAATATTGTGGCAAATGGCTCTTTTACCAGCATTAAGTTTTTATCAAATAGCGCGGTGAACACTTCCATACGGCGCGCATCAATCATGGGGCAAATATAATGTTTGGCCTCTGCCCCTACTGCAGCGGCCATAACCTGTAGCGTACTGATGCAAATCAAGGGCTTGTTTAATGCATAGCAAAGGCCTTTGGCAGTTGAAAGCCCTATTCTTAAACCGGTATAAGACCCCGGGCCATTACTTACCGCTACTGCATCCAGCTCGCGGATATCAAGACCATTTTGTTTAACTGAATGGTAAATAGCGTCGTGTAACCAACCCGCCTGCCCGTTCCTGCTTTCCGTCATTTCAAAAGCAATCACCTCATTATTCCTGCTGATGCAGAAGGATCCTTTATCAATCGCCGTATCTATATTTAAAAAAAGCATTCCTGCAAAAAAAATGAATATTGTTTAAAATAAGTCGTAAATGCATTTAAAGTTTTAAAAACAGGGCCAAGGCTTATAGAAATTGTTTATTTCCAGGTTCTTTTGTACACTTGCAAAGGTTCTTTCAAATAATAATTATGGAAAAAAAAATAATAATTACGGCTAATGCCCCCGCGCCCATTGGTCCTTACAGCCAGGCTGTCTTCGCCGGCGATACCTTATATATATCGGGGCAAATTGCGATTGATCCGTTCAGCGGGGCACTCAATAATGCTACTTTGCAGGATGAGACACATCAGTGTATGAAAAACCTGCAGGCGATCTTATCGGAAGCAGGACTTCATTTCTCCAATGTGATCAAAACCACCATTTTTATCACCGATATGAACCGGTTTGCTGAGATCAACGAGGTGTACGGCCAGTACTTTACCGACCATTTTCCCGCCAGGGAAACCGTGCAGGTATCGGCTTTGCCTAAGTTTGTGAACGTAGAAATCAGCATGACAGCGGTGCGGTAGCTGTAAGTTGACAGATGATAGTTGTTAGTTGTGCCTACCTTTGGACTGTCAATTATCAACTGTCAGCTTCCCTCTTTGTCAGCCCTTCGTAAAATTAAAGAGTCCAAGCTTGGAACTTTCGTACCTTTGTGCCCCAATTTTTGAGCATGAACAGAACACAGGAAGTTTTAAAGGATGTAGTTATCAAATTTGCGGGTGACAGTGGCGATGGAATGCAGCTTACAGGCACCCAATTTACTACCAATACCGCTTTGCTGGGCGCGGATCTTTCCACTTTTCCCGATTTCCCGGCAGAAATAAGAGCCCCGCAGGGTACCATTCCCGGCGTGAGTGGATTCCAGTTACGATTTTCCTCTGATCATATATATACACCCGGTGATGAGTGCGATGTGCTGGTGGCCATGAACGCTGCGGCTTTGAAAGCTAACCTTAAAGGTTTGAAAAAGGGCGGAAGGATTATTGCCAATACCGATGGTTTCGACAGCAAAAACCTGCGCCTGGCAAACTATCCCGATGGGGTGAATCCTATAGAAAACGGTAGCCTGGAAGGATATGAGCTGATTAAAATAGATGTAACCAAACTCACCCGTGAGGCGCTGAAGGACTTCACGCTGGGTACCAAAGAAAAAGATCGTGCAAAAAACATGTTCATCCTTGGATTCTTATACTGGATGTACAACCGCGATATGGAAAACACGATCAGCTTTTTGACGGAGAAGTTTGCCAAAAAGCAGGATATTTTAGATAGCAATATCAAAGCCTTAAAAGCGGGTTACAATTACGGCGATACCACTGAAACATTTACGACTACTTATAAAGTTGAAAAAGCAAGGATCGAGCCCGGAACCTACCGTTCCATTATGGGTAACCAATCGCTGGCGCTGGGGTTAATTGCGGCTTCTGCCAAGAGCGCATTGCCCATGTTCCTGGGTACTTACCCCATTACACCTGCCAGTGATATCCTGCACGAGCTAAGCCGTCACAAAAATTTCGGCATCCGTACTTTCCAGGCTGAAGATGAGATAGCGGCCATCACTGCAGCAATCGGCGCTTCTTACGGCGGCGCCCTGGGCGTTACTACCACTTCCGGACCGGGCATGGCGCTTAAAACCGAAGCCATGGGACTGGCAGTGATGCTGGAAATTCCATTGGTGATCATCAATGTGCAGCGCGGCGGTCCCTCAACGGGCTTGCCTACCAAAACCGAACAATCGGATCTGTTACAGGCTTATTACGGCAGAAACGGGGAATGCCCGATGCCGGTAATTGCTGCCAGCAGCCCGGCTGATTGTTTCGATGCGGTTTACGAAGCGGTTAAAATAAGCGTACAACATATGACGCCGGTTATCTTCCTGAGCGATGGTTATATTGCCAATTGAGCGGAGCCCTGGCGGTTCCCTACCGAAGAAACCCTGGCACCCATTCATTTGAAGTTTAAAACAGAGCTGTGGGATGGCGAGGATAAATTTCAACCTTACTTAAGGGACGAAAACCTGGTACGGCCCTGGGCTGTGCCGGGTACACCCGGACTGGAGCACCGGATTGGCGGTATCGAAAAACAAAATATAACCGGTAATATCAGTTACGACCCTGAAAATCACCAGACCATGGTGAAGATCCGCCAGGAGAAAGTAGATAAAATTGCCGACCATATACCTGATCAGAAAATTGACAGCGGCGATGATAAAGGCAAGGTGCTGGTGCTGGGCTGGGGCTCTACTTATGGCGCCATCAAATCTGCCGTGGCAGAACTGCAGGCGCAGGGTAAAAGCGTGAGCCATGCGCATTTGCGTCATTTACGCCCGTTTCCTAAAAACCTGGGCGATATCATCCGCAATTTTGAGCATGTGATGATCCCTGAGATCAATAACGGCCAGCTGATTAAAATTATCCGCGACCAGTATTTGATAGATGCCAAAGGCTATCATAAGATCATGGGTGTACCTATTACCAAACATGAGCTGGTAGAAGAGCTGGATAAATATTTTGTGGTAGAGCAGGTGGTGTAAGCCGTAACATATATATATATTTAATTCATCAGTTCGGATAATTTTATTTCCAACTCATCGCCTCTTAAATTTTTAGCGATTATTTCTCCTTTTGGATTAATTAAAAAATTTGCTGGAATGCCTCTACCTGCGAGATCGAAGTCTTGAACTACATCACCGGTCCATTCTTTGAAATCACAAATTTGCACCCATGGTAAACTGTCATTTTTTATAGCTGTAATCCATTCATCTTTATCTTCGAGCCTGTCCAATGAAAAGGCTATTATTTCAAAGCCTCTAGTGTGATATTTCTTATAGGCTTTTTTCAAATAAGGGCTTTCCTCTCTGCAAGGAACACACCACGAGGCCCAAAATTCCAACAATACATATCTCCCTTCAAATTTCTTTAGAGAAACTAAGTTACCGTTTACATCAACTTTAGTGAAAGCCGGAGCTAATTGACCTACTTTTAATTTTTCCTGCTTTATAATAGAGGTGCCAATTATTTTCCCAAAAAAAGAATTTTGAACCGAGGACGTTAATAATGAAAAATAATACTTTATGGAATCTTGATTGAGGCTGCGATCAAAGGCAAACAAAAAAGGACTAATGTCTGAATAGGGAAATTCAAGTACATATTTCCTTTGAATAGATTTAACATCCTCATTATATAGTGGAAAAAGTTCATTTCTTATTTTATCTAAGGTAAAAGTATCTTTTTGAAGTTTTGCATGATCCCATTCCTCGAAAACCAGCTTCCATTTTTCTTGCAGGCTATCAAGTCTCTTAAGATAAATACTAAATTCATTTTGAGGTCTTGATCCTTGAATTTCTCCTTTTTTAAATTCATCCTGCTTAAATAATGCTGTTATACTGCCCGGTTCTATGAATATTTCCGCCCAATTAGACTCATCGATTTGCTTAGATTTATTCTTTTGATAGAAATTTAATTTTCTGGTGCCATCAATATAACCGATGAATTGGAAATGTCCATTTTCCAATAAACAGCTATCAATAATTTTTTCATTTAGGTTTTTAAAATACTCAATATAAATATAGTCCCTTTTTGCTCCTGTAATTTTTCCACTGAAGTCAAATTTGCCGGCGCCATTTTGTGAAAATAGGGGAAATGCAATAACCGCAGTTAAAATAAGTACTAAAGCTAATTTCATTTCTGGTTTTCACCTATGACACAAATATTTCAAATTTCCATATAGTGACAGTAACCTATTCCCCGATTCCCTCCAGCTTTAATAAAAACGCATAACGCAACGCATCTTCTTTTAAATAATCGAAGCGGCCCGATGCCCCACCATGACCATAATCCATATTGGTGCGCAGGAAGATCACGCTATTATTGGTTTTCAGGTCACGCAGTTTGGGTACCCATTTGGCCGGCTCAAAATATTGCACCTGGCTATCATGCAGGCCGGTAGTAGCCAGTATATTCGGATAAGCCTTCTTTTCAATATTCTCATAGGGAGAATAGGATTTCATATATACATAGGCTTCTTTACTGGTTTCGGGGTTACCCCACTGGTCGTACTCGTTGGTGGTTAGTGGAATGGTAGGATCCAGCATGGTATTGACTACATCTACAAAAGGTACATCAGCGATAATGCCGTTAAACAGCTCGCCGCCCATATTGGCTACAGCGCCCATTAAAAGGCCACCTGCGCTGCCGCCGTTGG
>JBQGCI010000173.1:0-18546 GCA_052038405.1 Acinetobacter pittii | reverse complement strand
GCGAGAGACTATGTCATCGACAATGAAAACAAAAGGACTACCACTCCTAATCAGGTAAAACCCTCGATAAAAACGATCCACCCTGCCGGAGAGCAGGTGGGTGCTCAGAAAAAACAACGATCAAAAAAATGTTGTCTTTTTTGCAAGAAGAAAAATAAATCTTCAGTGAATAACTAATTTCCCGGAAATAACATATTATCAAGCAACCGTTCTTTTCTTTTGAGCTTAATGGTAGACGCATTATTTACCGATCGGGACACGGTAGTGGAAGCCGTTGATTGTACGGTAACGGTGCCTCCATCAATTAGCTTAATAGCAGCAGCCAGGCAGTCTTCTGTAAGATCCCCAAAAGCCCGGTCTACCCCATCATAAATCTTGTAATCAGCATTAAACCCGTTATAGGATACAGAATCTCCAAGGTTATTGCGGGTCATAAATGAGACCGTCCAGAATGTGACTTTTTTAAACAGATCGATGGGAAAAAAACCTACCGGCTTGCCATAAGTGGTATTACCGATCAATACCAGGTTATTTGAAAACTTCGGTTTCAGATTATTGATCAGGAGCTCACTCGAAGAGGCCGTGCCATCACCAACAATAATATAAAGCCTGACAGGGCGAATAGCATCGGACGGTATCGAAAAATTTACAATGTTCGCGCCGGATAAGGAAAAATTATAATTCCCCCTGGTTTTCATCAGGGAGTATTGGTTAGCTTTTAAATTGTCATTATAATAATACTTGTACATCACGTCATCGGAGCTGACTCCTGCGGGCGCCAGCCGGTTAGCCAGGTAATCCTGTGTTTCGGTGTAGCCTCCGCCATTATACCTTAAATCCAGAATAATATCGCTCACACCAGAGGTTTTAAACTCTTTTAATGCCGCATCAATTTCAGCTCTTGAATCACGCAGCTTATCAAATTGCTTATAAACCAGATAACCTGCCTTCCGTCCAAGAGGGGTTGTAATCACTTTGCTGTTTAGAACGGAATTAATCGGGAAATCCGAATTATTAATGGTCATATTAGCCGTTGTATCAGAAACCCCGTTGTTTATGGTGATGAACCTCAATTGAATGCTTGCCGTGCTGCTGTAAACAGCATTAAAAAGATTTTCATAGTCGGTTTGATTAAACGAAAGCACTTTATCATTCAAAGTGTATATTCTCATACCTCTTTTTAGGCCTTTTGTACCGGCATCAGACCCTTCGTAAACATAGCTAACATAGTAACCTGAAAAATTAGGATCGTTTGTCACATACTGGGAAGGGGTAAATCTGTTTTTCCAACCGAATTCAAATGCAAAACCATGCCCGGTTTCTAACGAAGCGGCATTTGAAGCCGATGCATCACCACTATATTCTTCGGCATAGCTATAAGACTTTGCCTTATCGTAATCGTTATAATTTCTTATGGCCGACAGGGTCGCTTTACCGGTGGCCAGCGCATCGTCAGCTACTACATACCTCCTTGGATTAAACTGCTCATAAGACACCGTCCCTATTTTATCCTGCCAATAATAAATTTCTTTGGAGAAGAGAAAGATAGAGTCTGCTATCAACTGCTCAGTGGTTGCATCGATGGGCGTTGGATCAGGATCGGGATCGGGCCCGGGAGTAACCGGATCCTTTTTACACGAAAGGAAAATAATGGCAATGAAGCCTATAGTTAATACCCTCATATACGAATTTATAAACATAAAATTAACTATTCCCGGATACTGAAAAATATTTTTATATTTTATTTAGGAGTCCCGGCTTTTGGCAAAAACGCTATTTTAGCGATCTATTTATAAATACATGACTTATAAAGAAGAAATTTCCTCATTACGCAAAGCTAAAAAGCAGCCCCATATCCTGGTTATTGGGGACATTATGGCCGATCGCTATATATGGGGATCTGCCAGCCGTATATCACCGGAAGCGCCGGTGCCGGTGGTAAATGTTAAAAATGAAACCGTTACCTTAGGAGGAGCAGCCAACGTAGCACAGAACCTTTCCAAACTCAATGCTAAAGTGTCCATATTGGGCATCACAGGCGCCGATCCCGTTGCTTCAACGGTGTTGACGCTTTTGAAAAAAGGAAAAATTGATGCATCCGGGATTGTTGCAGACAAATCAAGGCCTACTACATTAAAAACCCGCATAATGGCGGGTAATCATCAGCTATTGCGCGTAGACCGGGAAACAACCGCCGACATCGGCGAGCAGGTCGAAACAAAGTTATTGAGTAAGATACAGTCAAAATTGAAGCATACCGAAATTGTATTGCTTTCAGATTATAATAAAGGCTTACTAACTTACAGCTTCACACAAAAATTAGTTAAGTTGTGCCAGAGCCATGGCAAAAAAATAATGGTGGATCCCAAGGGCCTGCATTATGAAAAATACGCAGGAGCCTGGTTAATCAAGCCGAATAAAAGAGAACTGGCGGAGGCTACGGTTACAGAAAGAATAGAAACAAATGAACAACTGATTAAAGCCGCACATAAGCTTATTTCAAAAACCAAATCTCAATACCTGGTAGTAACCCGATCTGAAGAAGGACTGTCCCTGATATCAAAAAAATCGAACCTGAACTTTCCGGTGAAAGCAAGAGAAGTGTTTGATGTAACCGGTGCAGGAGACACCGTTTTTGCGTCTTTGGGATATTTTGTGGCTTGCGGACTAGACCTGGCCACGGCCTGCGAACTAGCCAATTACGCCGCAGCCATAGCCGTAAGCAAAGTAGGTAGCGTTGCGGTAACTATCGATGAAATACTATCTTTAATCAATGAGCATGAATAACCCCGTTGAAGCTGCTGTTGAAAGTAAAATCCTCTCCCTTGAAGCAGCTGTAATTTTACGGAACAAATGGAAAGAGGATCAACAAAAAGTTGTTTTTACCAATGGTGTTTTTGACATCCTGCATGCTGGTCATGTAACGTCGCTCACCCATGCAAGAACGAACGGAGACAAGCTCATTGTTGGCTTAAACGCTGACGCTTCCGTAAAAAGATTGAAAGGAGATACACGGCCTGTTATTAGTGAACACAACAGGGCGGTACTTTTAGCTGCGTTACAATTTGTAGATATGGTAGTACTTTTTTCCGAAGACACTCCCATCAAACTGATCGAAGCTTTATTACCCGACGTACTGGTAAAATCTGCCGATTATAATATGGAAAACATTGTTGGCGCGCAAGAAGTAATAGCCAATGGTGGCGAAGTAAGGATCATGCCTTTTGTGCAGGGACTGTCTACTACCGCTATCATTAATAAGATAAAGAATGAGTAAATGCAATAATCCCGTATCCAACATCAAGTACCAATCTAATTTTTACACACCAACTTCTATATCCTTTGGCATCTCCCCTTAAAATACTGGTCATCCGTTTTAGCTCAATGGGCGATGTTATTTACACCACACCTGTAGTACGTTGTTTGAAGCAACAGTTACCGGGAGTTGAAGTTCATTTCATTACCAAGCCGCAATTCCAATATATTTATGAAGGAAACCCTTATCTCGACAAACTGTTATTACTGAAGGAACAACTGAACGATACCATCGCTGAGATCAAAGCTGAAAATTATCATTATATCATAGATCTTCACAGTAATTTAAGAACAGGTATCATTAAGCTGAGAACAGGTATTAAGTCTTATACCTATAACAAACAAACCTTAAGAAAATGGTTGAGTCTTAAGTTAAGAAGGCAATGGGTACCGCCTACACACCTCGTAGACAGGTATTTAAAAGCGGCAGCTCCGCTGGGTATTGTGAACGACAACCGCCCCATTGACTATTTTGTAAAAAACCATCACGACGTGGCAAAGCTTTTGCCTGTCACGCACCGGAACGGCTATATAGGGTTTATTATCGGCGCTGCCCATTTTACCAAGCGCATGCCGAATGAGCAGATTATTTCCATATGCAGGCAGTTGAAGCGCCCTGTCGTGTTATTGGGGGGAAATGATGTAAAGGAAAACGGTGCAGTGGTGGCAGCTGCTGTTGGTAAAAACGTGTATAACGCCTGCGGCACAACCACCCTCGACGAATCGGTTTTTCTGGTATCAGCAGCTGAATCGATTATTGGCTTTGATACAGGCCTCACTCATATTGCGGAAGCATTTAATAAACCTATTGCTTCTATATGGGGCAGCACAGTTCCCGAACTATTAGGCGTGCAGCCTTATAAAATTGATAAGGCGCTTATAGCCGGGGTAAACATAAGCTGCCGGCCTTGCTCTAAATACGGATTAGCTAAATGCCCCCTCGGTCATTTTAAATGTATGAGCGATATCAACGAAAAAGAAATAATTGATTTTTGCAACGAGCAGGTACGTGATGCGTAATACCGGGATGATATCCTCTCGCAAACATCGCTTATCCGGCATCTGATCTAGGATTCCTCGTAATTCAGATCTTTATGAAAGGTTTCTTTGGAGGTAAGAACAGCGATGGTACAGATCGTAAAAACAATGATACAGGTGTAAATACCACCGTTTATATAACCTACGCCCGGCAGGCTTCTCAGGAACTGGAACAGCATCAACATCAATGGCACCGTTCCTCTTACCATATTTGGGATAGTAGTGGCTGCAGTTGCACGAAGATTGGTGCCGAACTGCTCCGCACCAATGGTGACAAAAATGGCCCAGAACCCCGACCCAAAACCTAAAGCAGCACACAAAAAGTACATTAAAGAAGCACTACCGTTCCATTGAAGGGTAAAATACAATACCATAAACAAAGCAGTTATCGTGTAAAAAACATACAACGCTTTTTTACGGCTTTTCAGCCACTGGCTTACCAACCCGATTGTTACGTCACCTACGGCCAGGCCGGCGTAGGCAAACATGATAGCTTTACCGGGATCTATTTCCTCAGCAATTCCAAACTCTTTGGCGAATTCTTTACTAAAAGTGATCAGAATACCAATCACCAGCCAGGTAGGTACACCTATGAGGATACTTTGCACATACCGTGTTAATCTTTCGCGGCTGTTTAATAGCATAAAAATCCTTCCGCGTTTCACGGCTTTCTCCTTCATTTTCCGGAACATGCCTGATTCCAGTACTGAAACCCTGAGTAATAAGAGGGCCAGGCCTAGTCCGCCTCCGATAAAATAACAGGTACGCCAATGAAAATTCTCTTTTACAAAAAAAGCTACTACTGCCCCCGTTATCCCAAAGCCTGCTACTATGGAAGTGGCAATTCCCCGTTTTTCTTTGGGCAATAATTCGGCAACCAGTGTTATGCCCGCACCCAGTTCTCCAGCCAGGCCAATGCCTGCAACAAACCGGATCCATTTATATTGCTCTACCGTTTGCACAAAACCATTGGCAATATTTCCCAGCGAATACAGCAATATCGATCCGAACAATACGCTCGACCTTCCTTTTTTGTCCCCTATGATCCCCCACACAATACCGCCCAGCATCAGTCCGAACATTTGCCAGGAAAGAATGCTTTCGCCGTCTGTAGTGATCTGGTCGGGCGTTAATCCCATCTCTTTTAAGCTGGGGATACGGATAATGCCAAAGAGCAACAGGTCGTATATATCTACAAAATAGCCTAATGCGGCTACTACAACGGTCAGGTTTAAAATAGAAACAGGTTTATGATCAGGCTGCATCGTTAGTTTTTTTATGATTATGCGCCGCCTTGGAAGCGGGCTCATTTTCCAATATTATTGCTATACATATTTGTTAAGGAGCTGTTGTATACAGCTATACCTGGCACTTGATTTGTTCACTAACCAATTATCAACGCTCATTAATAAAATATTCAATCGCCAGTCTGTAACCGTCCAGTCCCAGGCCGCAAATAGTACCTGCAGCTTTGGCGCTAACATGAGACAGTTTCCTGAATGCTTCTCTTGCATGTACATTGCTGATGTGTACTTCTACAACCGGGGCTTTAATGGCTGCAATACAATCTCCTATTGCTACCGAAGTATGTGTGTAAGCTGCCGGGTTCAATACGATACCATCAACCTCATCGCCAAACTGCTGGAGCGCATTTACCAGTTCACCTTCCACATTGCTTTGAAAATATGTTATCACTACCTGGGGAAAACGGGCTCTCAGAATTTCTAAAAATGAGTCAAATCCCTGTGAGCCGTAAATGCCGGGCTCTCTTTGCCCGAGCAGGTTTAAGTTAGGCCCATTTATAATTGCGATCTTCATCTAAAAGCTGTTTGTTTTATTTAATGAACGAGCAAGCTAATATATACCAATTGTTCGAAGTATATCAGAATGTACAAAAATAAGACAGGTTACAATCGTACATACTGATAAGCGCCCGGCGTCATACCCTCGGTTTTCTTAAAAGACGCACAAAATAATGAGCATCGCTAAACCACATTGTAAGCTCACCCCGCCCATGCCGCTGTTGCGCCCAACGGTTCCTTAAACTATTCAAAAAAAATGATTCCTGCCCAGGTAAGTGTACCAGCTTAGCGGGTCTGCCGATACTTTGCAACTCCAATGCTGTTGAATATCATTAAGCACGCAGTTGAACCGGCTGCCCAACAGGAACCCATTTCCTAAACCTTCTTTGCTCCTAAAAATAGTATGGGTTTTAAGAAACCCGCTATATCCCAAAACCAACGGTTACTATCATGAGTGCTATTGCCACAATCAATATTACAGGCATTTAGAGAAAATTTCCTGAATATTTTCAGGTCAGCCAACTTTCTTAACTTCAATAAAATTTTATAGGCATAGGCATGCCCCAGCACCTCAATAATCAGGGAGTTCAGTGGTATGCTGAGGGCTGCTCCAAAATGCTGTTCATGCAAATGAAGCACCTGCCTGCAAAGCATTTCTATGTTCCCGAAGCTGGCTTTCATCGCATCCATCAACGCATAATTGCAGACCAGGTGAATGGAATATGGCTTCAGATCCACCTTTATACAATAGCCATTAATATCAAGCCGGGTATCCAATAACCAATAATTAAGGCTACTAAATTACAGCATCCTGTTTGGGAAATGTGCTTATCCATTAAATTTGCCTTGTGCTTCAACATTTATCTATACAGAATTATGCAATTATCGATGCCCTGGAAATTGACTTTTCCCACGGCATGAACATTATAACCGGTGAAACAGGAGCCGGTAAATCGATTATTATCGGCGCTTTAAACCTGATACTGGGAGAACGCGCCGACATTTCTTATTTAGTAAATAAAGAAAAAAAATGTGTAATTGAGGGGCATTTCCAGGCCGAAGGCCATGAAATGGTAAAACATTTTTTGGCGGTGAACGACCTGGACGACCAATCGCTGCTGGTAGTAAGACGGGAAATAGCGCCCAATGGCAAAGGCAGGGCTTTTATCAACGATACGCCGGTTAATCTTTCTCAATTACAAAGCCTGAGTGAGCTATTGGTGGATCTGCACCAGCAATTCGATACCTTATCGATCGGCAACAACAATTTCCAGGCGAATGTACTGGATGCTTTGGCCAATAACCATGAGCTGCTTACCGACTACAAAAAAAGTTTCCAATTATGGAAACAAGCAGAAAGAGACCTGTTGCTGTTACAGCAGCAACAAACGCAGTTTGAAAAAGAGAGTGACTATAACCGCTTCCAGTATGATGAACTAGCCGCTCTTAATTTGAAAGAGGACGAGCTGGAAGCCATTGAAGCCGAACTTAAAATGCTCTCTAATGCAGAAGGGATTAAGAATACACTGAATCGCGTTTGCGGTGAGCTGACAGGCGGTGAACAGCCTGTTACCCAACAATTGAAAAGCCTCGCAAATCTATTGAACAGTTATACCCACTTTCATAAAGACCTGCCGGAAATCAACAGCCGCCTTTTAAGTACCCAGATCGAACTGAGTGACATTGCTGATGAACTGGAACGCTTAAATGATCACATCCACTATGACGCAGAAAAAATTGAAGAACTAAATGAACGTATGTCGGCCGGTTATAAATTACAAAAAAAGCATGGCGTTCAATCTACCAACGAGTTGTTAGCGATACAAAAACAACTGGAGGAGAAACTGGATGCCGTCCTTAATATAGCCGGGAATATCGCTTCACTGGAAGACCGGGTTAATAATTACAAGAAGCAAGTACTTTCTTTAGGGGAAAGGATATCTAATGCCCGTAAAAAACAGGTTTCTGCTTTTGAGAAAAGGGTGAATCAGTCGCTCGTTCAGGTGGGCATGCCTAACGCCCGGATACAGGTTTCCCTGTTACCCCAGGCGCCCGCCGGTAACGGCATGGATACTATAGATTTTTTATTCGATGCCAACAAAAGCGGGCAGTTCAAGCCGGTAAACAAAGTGGCCAGCGGGGGCGAATTAAGCAGGCTCATGCTTTGTGTAAAAAGCCTGGTAGCAGAAAAAATGGATCTGCCTACGCTGATATTTGACGAAATAGACAGCGGCATTTCGGGCGAAGCCGCCAAACAGGTAGGTATTATCATGAAAACGCTGGCAGCCAACAGGCAGGTAATTTGTATTACGCACCAGCCGCAGATTGCCGGAAAAGCCAATGCCCATTTTTTTGTTTACAAAGAGCTTTCTGGCGAAAAAGTAAAAACCAATATCCGGCAGTTAAGTACCGACGAGCGCATTGCAGCAATTGCCCGGATGTTAAGTGGAGAAAAGCCGACAGCGGCCGCACTCGAAAACGCGAGGGAGATGGTTCAGGATTAAAATCACCATCAATGGCAGAACTAAAGTTTACGCTGATTTTATGCGTTATACCGATCATGCTGATCAGCGGCATTTACGCCTACCGCTTTTTAAATAATAAGCTCAAATCGAGCTCCGGTAACTGGAGCCTGATCTTTTATGCCTCGCCTTATTCTGCACCATGGCAGCTATATATGGCGGAAGCTTAACAGCAATAGCTTTACTTTACGCTTATCTTTGGATCTGACATACCTCTAAATAACAAACGTGATTCGCAAGCCACGGTTCCTATCCAGCTGTTCTCTACCCATACTTCTTTATTTGGGGAGCTCATCTCTACATGCTCAAATCTCACCCCAAGGCAGTTTCAATCAACAACAATATGTTGTGCAAGACAGCCTTCCACCGGCTCGTCAGCAACCGGAGAAACTAAATAAAGATTTTATTGTAACGGGTATAAAGGACGGGGTGGCCATTGTTGCAAGCCCTGTACGCTGGGACAAAAAAGACTGGATAAAATGTGCTGTTTTAGCGGGCGGTACAGGTGGCCTTATGCTCCTGGATAAAGAGGTTAAAAGTATATTCCAGCATAATCAAAATAACTTTACCGGTAGCGTAGCCCGGGGAGCGGAGCCGGTTGGAAACATATATGGCCTCTTGGTTTTTCCCGCCATTTATATCACGGGCCGGGCTATTAAAAACCCTCATGTGGAAAGTATAGGACTGCGGGGCAGCAAGGCCATGGTTATTTCCTCCGTCATCTGTATTGCCGGTAAAAACCTGATCCGGCGACAACGTCCGGATGTGGCCATAACGCCATTTAACTACGCGTTGCCCTTTTCAAAATCAAAGTTTACTTCTTTTCCCTCCGCCCATTCCAGTATTGCTTTCACCTTGGCCACAGCATTCGCTATGGAGTTTCCCAACAAAAAATGGATAGCGCCGGTAGCTTATTCTATAGCTTCTTTAACCGCCTTATCCCGTGTTTATGACAACCGGCATTGGGCCAGCGATGTGCTGGTAGGCGCTGCCCTGGGCCATTTTGCAACTAAGGCTGTGTATAATATGGGACAAAAAAAGCATCGCCCGGCTAAAACCTTTATGTAATAATGGGGCCTTATTAACCCTGGTAGTTGCAAGCGTCAGGCACAACTTGCCAGGCGCTTCTTTTCCCGCTTACAGAACCATTCTTTATATTACTTACAAATCAAAAATCATTCTTACATTTACCCTCTAATTTTTATCTAATGGCTTATAATCTTTTAAAAGGAAAGAAGGGAATTATATTTGGTGCGCTGGACGAGAAATCCATTGCCTGGAAAACAGCCCAAAAATGCTACGCTGAAGGAGCAGAAATAGTTTTAACTAACGCACCGGTAGCGCTTCGTATGGGTGCTATTAACCAACTGGCTGCGGAATGTGGTAATGCGCCCGTTATCGGTGCCGATGTAACCAGTTTGGATGATTTAAAGAACCTGATCGAAAAATCGATGGAACATTTTGGCGGAAAAATCGACTTCATTCTCCACTCTGTAGGTATGGGTCTTAACGTACGTAAGGGCAAACATTATACAGAAATGAATTACGAATGGAATCAAAAAACCTTCGATATTTCCTCTATAAGCCTGCACAAAGTATTGAGAACCGCCTGGGAGCTGGATGCTTTAAGCGAGCATGCCAGCGTTGTGGCCCTCACTTATATAGCGGCACAGCGTGTATTTCCCGACTATAATGAAATGGCCGATGCGAAAGCATTACTGGAAAGTGTAACGAGAATGTTTGGTTATTACTATGGAGAAAAAAATAAAGTAAGGGTGAATACCATATCCCAGTCTCCTACGCCCACTACGGCAGGAAGCGGCGTTAAAGGCTTTGACAGCTTTATTAACTATGCTGAGAAAATGAGCCCTTTAGGCAATGCGCCTGCAGAAGCGTGTGCTGATTATATCGCGGTAATGTTTAGCGACCTTACTAAATATGTCACGATGCAGAATCTCTTCCATGACGGTGGTTTCAGCTTTACTGGCGTTACGCCTAAAGTGCTGGAAGCTATGGGTGGCGGAGAAGAAGCATAATCCAATTCAATACTTAATAAAGAAGCCCGGCAACCTTATTGTGCCGGGCTTCTTTATTCACCTTAATCGATGCTTATATCAATTGCAGCTTGGCTACCTCAGGATCTACTTCTACTATATCATCTTCAAAATTGAGTTTAATACGCCATTTCTGAAGCGTGGCCGCACCTATAATAGCTTCTTCGCTTAGATTCGGTACCACCAAAAATTCGTCCTACAATAAAACATCGTTGATGTAAAAATCAAGCGTAACTCTATACTTTACATCAATAAAAAGGCCTTCACTTGCTGTTGCTAATTTCCTGATGCGCCCCAGTGGCTCTAATACCGCGATGTCCTCAATATTATCAGGATTCACGCAGGACAAATTAGCCCCGCCTGTCAAACAAAGTATACAAATGCTTCTCCCCTTTTGAGCCGGCATACAACAACGGTAATTTTAAAATAGACATAGGTTTTGTTTCTATAAAGTTACGATTTATAAATGGTAAAACCTTATAGCATTTCCTCCATAAAAAGCAGCTTTTTCATTGTCGGTGAACGAAGAAAAATAAACATCTACAATGCCCTTCATTTTCTTATAAGAACCCGCTACCAGGCAAACCGGCCAGTCACTTCCATACATAATGCGTTTAGCGCCAAAAGCTTCAACTACTATGTCCAGGTAAGGTGTAAAATCCTGTGGCCTCCATTTTGTCCAATCAGCCTCTGTAACCATACCACTGATCTTACAATACACATTGGGCAATTCAGCAATAGCCTGCATATCCTGCTTCCAGCCCTCCACTGTTCCTGCCTTTATGTAGGGCTTAGCAATATGATCTATTACAAACCGCTGATCGGGAAAAGCCACTGCCAGCTTGCGGGCGTATTGGAGCTGATCAGGGAATATCAAAATATCGTAAGTATAATTGTATTGATGCAACAGGCTGATACCATTCATAAACTTCTTTCGCAGCATCAGCGCCCTGTCTTTCTCCCCCTGCAATACATGACGAAATCCTTTAAGCTTCCGGTAATAGCGGTAGTGGGCCAGCTTATCTTCAATATTCTTCGCCTGCAGATCCACCCATCCCACTACACCTTTCACAAAATCATTTTGCATGGCATTGGTAAGCTGGAAAAGATTCTCTACTTCCGACTGGTCACTTTGCACAACCACGCAACCATCCAAATCATTTGCTTCCAGCACCGGCTTCAAATCTTTGGGTAGGAAATCCCTTTGTATCTTTTTCATCGAATCATCTATCCAGCTATCTCTTACCGGGTCAAACACCCAAAAATGCTGATGTGCATCTATTCTTAAAGCCATAAACTATTTTATTAAACAAAAAAACAACAGAGGACCGCTGACTTGCCAGCCAACCGCCCTCTGCCAAATATGTAACTATTATTTACTCCATGCGACGCAGGTTTGGCTGGAGGTACCCAAACCATCAATACCTAATTCAACTACGTCACCTGGTTTTAAATAGATAGAGGGAGTAAAGCCCATGCCCACACCAGCCGGTGTACCTGTAGATATCACATCACCAGGTAGCAAGGTCATAAACTGGCTTACATAAGAAATAACATGCGGCAGTTTGAAAATAAAATTAGCCGTAGTGCCATCCTGCATGGTTTGACCATTTACTTTTAACCAAAGACGCAGGTTATCAGGGTCAGCGATCTCATCTTTAGTGGCCAGAAACGGCCCTAAAGGCGCAAAGGTATCGCAGCCCTTACCTTTATCCCAGGTGCCACCCCGCTCTAACTGGAAGGCGCGCTCGCTCACATCGTTGTGCAACACATAACCGGCAACGTAGTCCATTGCTTCAGCCTCTTCGACATAGCTCGCTTTCTTGCCAATGACAACAGCCAGTTCTACTTCCCAGTCTGTTTTTAAAGAATTGCGTGGTATTACAATAGGGTCATTGGGACCGGATAAGGACGTCGAAGACTTCATAAAGATCACAGGTTCGGTTGGCACTGCGGCTCCTGTTTCTTTGGCATGATCAGCATAGTTCAACCCGATACATAATATTTTCGAAGGACGCGCCACAGGGCTGTCCAGCCGTACTTCGTCACTGACCTTATCCAGCTTATTTTCGTTATCCTGTACATATTGGGCTAACCGGGCCAGACCGTCCGTTTCAAAAAATTGCTCATTATAGTCCTCTCCAAAACCTGAGGTATCATACTTCACATCGTTGACAATAACTCCCGTTTTAATATTGCCGGGTTGGCCGTAACGTATTAGTTTCATTTTGTAATTTGATATTTATTATTGGGTATTAATTATTGAGCTTAATAAATCCTCCATCGATAGGATAATCGCTGCCGGTAATAAACGACGCTTCGTCACTGCACAGGTACAAAATAAGAGCGGCAATTTCTTCCGGCTTTGCCATACGCCCGATCGGCTGGGTTTGAGAAAGCTTTTCAAACATTTCCGCCTCCTGGCCCGGGTAATTTTTGGCCAGGAATCCGTCTACAAATGGCGTATGTACCCTTGCCGGAGAGATACAGTTACAACGGATATTATCTTTTACGTAGTCTTTCGCTGTAGATAAGGTCATGGCTAAAACGGCACCTTTACTCATACTATAAGCAAACCGGTCGGGAATACCTACACTGGAAGCAATAGACGCCAGGTTGATAATGACCCCGCCTCCATTTTGCTTCAGAAAAGGGATGCCTGCAAACAAGCTGTTATATACGCCCTTTACATTTACTGCAAAAACACGGTCAAAATCTTCAGAACTGGTGGTTTCTACTTTACCGATATGAGATACGCCTGCGCTGTTCACCAGGATGTCGAAAACGCCCACCGAGGTATAGGCGGTTACAACTTCTTCCTGGCGGGCAACATTCACCGGCAAAACAGTAGCCCCGCCACCGGCAGCTTCAATTTCCCGAATAGTTGCCGCGGCTGCCTCCTGGTTCAGATCAGCCACAAAAACATGCGCACCGGCTTTACCCAAAGCCAGGCATACAGCCTTACCGATACCGCTCCCACCGCCGGTAACAATTGCCTTTTTATTGTCTAACTTAAACATTGAATGATTTTTTAAAATGGCCAACAATATACCATTTAATTGATTATCGTTTGCCTGCTTTGGCCAAATAGCATTCGCTGCGCCCAATGAAAATGGGCCCGCACAAAGTACGGACCCATTTTGAAAAAAAGATGGAAATATTAACTAAACAAATCTTTTATCTTATCGAAAAAGCCTTTTTCCGTTTTTTCGGGCTGCGGCTTTAAATTAGGAGAGTCTGAAAGTCCTTCTAACGCTGCCTTTTCATCGTCGCTGAGATTTTGAGGCGTCCAAACACTGACATGTATTAACTGGTCGCCTTTTTCGTAATTAGAATGTACATTGGGGAACCCTTTGCCTTTTAACCGGAAAATCTTGCCGCTTTGTGTGCCCGCTGGTATTTTTATTTTAGCCCTGCCGTCAATTGTTGGCACTTCAGCGTTGGTCCCAAATACCGCATCAGTAAAGGAGACATACAGTTCATAAACCACATTCAAGCCCTCCCGCTGTAATTCTTCATGTGCTTCCTCTTCAATCAGAACAATCAGATCTCCGGCAGCACCACCGCGTTCGCCGGCATTTCCTTTTCCGCCAATGCTTAATTGCATGCCCGCCTGTACACCAGGTGGTACATCAATAGTAATGGTTTCCTCACCATACACTCTTCCCGCTCCTTTACAATTAGAGCATTTGGAGGTTATGGTTGTGCCCTCTCCGTTACAATCCGGACAGGTAGTAACGGTTTGCATTTGTCCCAGGAAGGTATTCTGCACTTTTCTCACCTGGCCACTTCCCTGGCAGGTACGGCAGGTTTGAACGCTCCCTTTATCTTTGGCCCCATCGCCGCCACAGGTAGTACAGGACGTATATTTTTTTACTTTAATATTTTTTGTTACGCCCTTCGCTATTTCTTCATAGTTCAGTTTCAGCTTCACCCGGAGATTACTCCCACGGATACCCCGCGCCCTGGCGCCGCCGCCTCTGGCCCGTCCGCCGCCGCCAAAGAAACTTCCAAAGATATCGTCGCCAAATACATCCCCAAACTGGCTGAATATATCTTCCATATTCATACCGCCGCCGCCGAAGCCACCACCCCGTCCGGCCCCACTTAAACCAGCATGTCCAAACCGGTCATACTGCGCCTTCTTTTCAGCATCGCTCAGCACTTCATAAGCCTCGGCTGCTTCTTTAAACTTTTCTTCTGCGGCTTTATCTCCCGGATTTCTATCGGGGTGAAACTGCATGGCTACCTTTCGATAAGCCTTTTTGATCTCGTCGGCAGTTGCAGTTTTGGACACGCCTAATATCTCGTAAAAATCTCTCTTTGACATCTAGTATTTTTTGAAAACATTCCATTTGAAAACCTGAAAATCACAGGCGGCAATCAATTCTTTCCTTCAAACTTTCAAATTATTTACCCACCACAACTTTAGCATGACGAATAATTTTATCATTCAGGTAATACCCTTTGCTTATTTCGTCCACAACCTTGCCCTGCAAATCTTCAGTAGGTGCGGGAATTTCAGTAATAGCTTCATGCAATTCGGGATCAAAAGCCCCCCCTTTTGCCTCCATCGCTTTTAATCCTTTCGATTGTAAAATATTTCTCAGCTTGTTAAAGATCAGGCTAACGCCTTGCTTTAAATGAGCATCACTCGACTCTTCCACTTCTTTAGATGCACGATCCACATCGTCCAGCACATCCAGCAAATCTGTGATAATATCCTTTCCCGCAGTTTGAAATAATTCAATACGTTCTTTTGCAGTTCTTTTACGAAAGTTGTCAAACTCAGCCGCAAGACGAAGGTATTTATCCTTACTCTCATGGAGTTCAGCCTCTAAAGCATTCAATTGGGTTTCTTCAACCGGTTCGTTAAGGTGCTCTGTTCCACTTACATTTTCGTCTGCATTAATGTTTAAACCATCCTGCTCTGTAAAATTATCATTGTTTTGATTCATCATATTCTAATTTGTTGGCAAAACTAAGCATGACAATAATATTGCCAATGAAAAAAACTGGACAAAATGTCGGTTACGCTCTAAAAACCTGCAATAAAAAATAAACTTCCTGCTTTTTTTCTAGTCATTTACTTTATTTTCATGTACTTATTCATCTGTATGAAAAAATTCCTGCTTAATTTGCTCCTTTTGGCAACCACCTATTCATCAACTTTCGCTCAAACCATTGAAAATAAACTAGCTGCATGGGTAAAAACCAATCCTGTAGAAAAACTGTACCTGCACCTGGATCGGGAAAGTTATTTCGCGGGGCAAACCATTTGGCTAAAAGGCTATTTTATGGCCGGGCTTATACCATCTGGTCAAAGCTCGTCCATGTACGTAGAGCTTATTAACAGCGAAAATGATGTGGTGCTAAGAAACGTGTTTCCTGTTTATTACGGAACAACTGTTGGAGGACAAATAGATATACCCGAAAACCTGGTAGCCGGCACCTACCAGCTAAGAGCCTACTCTTCCATAATGCTTAACCAGCCAGGGTTTGTATTTCATAAACGTATTTCAATATGGGGAAAGAAAGACAAAAAGAAAAGCACTAATATACCGGAGGGTACTTCCCAACTACTGTTTTTCCCGGAAGGCGGTAATTTGGTTAAAGGACTGCTGAATATTGTGGCCTTCAAAGCCATCGACAAATACGGGATGCCCTTATCGGTAGAAGGCGACATCAAAAGCGAGACGGGCGAAATTGTAACCAGTTTTAAGAGCCTGCATGATGGCATGGGCAGCTTTCCTATTATTCCGTTGCCCGCGGGCAGTTATTTTGCTACACTAAAAGGGTCTGATCAGAAATATCCGTTACCATCATCTACTGATAACGGGATCACATTCAGCGTCAGAACTACAGCCAAAGGCAAACAGTTCAGGATCCAATACAATAGCACTGACGCAGCATTTAAACCCGCCTATCTGGTAGGACAAATGGAAAACCAGGTGCTGTTCAAACACCCTATTGGCGGAGATAAAAAAGAGATAACAGGCGTTATACCTACCGCAGATTTCTATTCAGGGATTTTGCAGTTAACCGTATTCAATAAAGATGAAATGCCTTTAGCAGAGCGGCTTACCTTTATTGATAATAAAGAGTATATTTTACCGGCAACAATCAAAATTGATACGCTGAATACGGAAGCGCGGAGAAAAAACAGGTTTTCTATTTCTCTGACTGATACCATTATTGGTAACTTTTCAGTATCGGTAACAGATGCGGACAGCGAAGATGAGCCCCTCCGGTCACAAACTATTCATTCCTGGTTCCTGCTTAATGCCGACTTAAGGGGATACATCCACAATCCTTCTTACTATTTCAACAACCAGTCTGATTCTGCACAGGCGGCTTTAGACCTGGTAATGATGACCCACGGCTGGACGCGGTTCAAATGGACGGATGTAGCCCGGAATAAATTACCGCCAGCCCGATATAAAGACCCCGGATATATTACTTTAAGCGGCCAGATTTTACTGGAAGGCACCAAAAAGCCTTTAGCTAACCGCGATGTTATCATGATGCGCTCGGCTGTTGATACTACCGTTACCAAACGTGGCGCCACTACTTTACTTCAAACAGACTCAACAGGTCGTTTCAAACTGGATTCTTTGTTTTTTACAGATAAAAACAAAATATTGTTTTCCGAAGTAAGGGGTAATAAAAGCAAGTTCATCCGGGTAAAACTGGATGCAGATTCGCTGAACAGGAAATTCAGCGTTGAACCGGTACCCCTGCCGCAGGACAGCAGCGCTATCTTAAAGAATACCGCTATTGCCAATGCTTACGATGAATATGTAAAGGCCCAGGGATTGGTACTGGAAAATGTGGTTGTGAAAGTCCGGCAAAAATCGGAGGTGGAGAAACTGGACGAGCAGTATGCCAGCGGCCTTTTTTCAGGAGGAATTAACAGCCGGACCCTGGATCTGAGAAATGAAGTTTTCGGAGGAGATATCTTTCAGTACCTGCAGGGACGCGTTGCTGGTCTTACAGTTAACGGTACTCCGGGTAATTATGTATTAAGTTATCGCGGCGGCGGACTAGGCGGCGGCAATGTCGCATTATTCCTGGACGAAATGCCGATTGACGCAGTCATGATTGAAGGTATTCCCATCGCAGAACTGGCGTTTATCAAATTAATGCCTAATTCGGTGGCGACGCCTGGCGGCGGAACAGCGCTGGCAATCTACCGCAAAAAGGGCGCTGACCTGAGGGCCGTGATGGAATCGCCCACGGATATCGTAAATTATAACGGATACACCTTTATCAAAGAGTTTTACAATCCTGATTACGACAAGCAGCCGGATAACAGTAAAGCTGATAAAAGGATGACGTTAAACTGGAACCCCGCCATTTTTTTAGCTGAAGTGAACCCGACGATTCCTGTTATATTTTACAACAACGATCAAACCAGGCGTTTTAAAATCGTGGCTGAAGGCATTACCAATGACGGGCGTATGCTGATGATAGAGCAGATCATTGAGCCCGGCTCTAACTAACTGCTTACATATTTTGTGCAAAGGCACTGTTAAATGCATCCTGTAATGGTGAAGTGTATGCTACCCTTCACCATTTTTTTTGTAACTTAACAATGCTCTATGGACATTAACAAACAAATCATATCCGTTTTCCTGCTACTTTCATGCTATGCTGCAGCTGCACAGGAAAAAATACTGGAGGCCTGGCATCAGTCTACCCCCATTGAAAAGGTATACCTGCACCTGGATAGAAAAGATTATTTCGCAGGACAAACCAGCTGGTTTAAGGGCTATTTTATATCAGATTCCAAGCCCTCTGCACGCAATTCAACGC
>JBQGCI010000172.1:0-6668 GCA_052038405.1 Acinetobacter pittii | reverse complement strand
ATTACAACAAGGCACATTATCCGGTTTTACCCCATTACTTCATAAAACGGTGCTGCCGGCAGTTATTGTGGGCATGGGGCTCGCCGTTTTTCAGCAGCTCTGCGGCATTAATGTGGTGTTTAATTATACCTCCACCATTTTTGAAAGCGTGGGCTTTAACCAGGATGACCAGCTTAAACAAATGGTATTTATCGGTCTTATTAATATGGTCTGTACAGGGATCGCCATGTGGCAGGTAGATAAGCTGGGGCGAAAACCCCTGATGTTATTCGGAGCAATCAGCCTTACACTACTTTATATTGTAAGCGCTTTACTCCTTCAACGGCAATCGGCAGCAGCGTCCTGGTCCTTACTGGCAGCAATAGGTATTTATGCTATGACGCTGGCTCCCGTAACATGGATATTAATAGCCGAAATCTTCCCCAACAAAGTGCGCAGTAAAGCAACATCCGTTGCCATCATTGCCCTATGGGTTGCTTACGCCCTGTTAACTTTTACATTTCCCATAATGGCTAAGAGAATGGGCACTTACACCCCTTTCTATATATACGCTGCCATTTGCCTTGCAGGATATGTGTTTGTAAAAATCAAGGTAAAAGAAACTACAGGTAAGTCTTTAGAAGAAATGGATCAAATTTTTTCAGGACACTAATGATTAGTAAATAATAGTACAACAGATGGCTCCTGTGCAACAACCACCCGTAGCCAACCGCATGCGAATAAAATAAAACCGTAATGATGGAAGTAAAAGCCTGGAAAGAGCAAACAATCATTCCAACCTATAAAATAGGTATCCCCGACAAAAACCCCATGTTCCTGGAGAAAAGAGTGTACCAGGGCAGCAGCGGCGTAGTATATCCTTACCAGGTTATTGATAAGGTGTATGATGAAAAAGAAGATAAATCATGGACCGCCTTATACCTGGAGAATGAATATATCAAAGTAATGATATTACCAGAGCTGGGGGGACGTATACAAATGGCCTACGACAAAACCAATGACTATCATTTTGTTTACTACAACCGTGTCATTAAACCGGCATTGGTAGGTTTAACCGGTCCCTGGATCAGCGGTGGCATTGAATTTAACTGGCCTCAGCACCACCGGCCCACTACATTTGATGCAACAGATTATTACATTTCAGAAAATAAAGATGGAAGTAAAACTGTTTGGGTAAATGAATATGAAATGATGTTCGGAACCAAATGTGCATTAGGTTTCACCCTATATCCCGACAAGGCTTATATAGAACTACACGCTAAGCTATACAACCGCACTCCGTTTCCGCAAACATTCCTATGGTGGGCTAATCCGGCAGTATCAGTCGACGAGCATTATCAAAGTGTGTTTCCGCCGGATGTGCATGCTGTTTTTGACCATGGTAAAAGAGATGTGAGCTCCTTCCCGATCGCTACCGGCACTTACTATAAAGTAGATTATTCGCCAGGCACTGATATATCAGTGTATACCAATATCCCCGTTCCTACTTCTTATATGGCAGTTAACAGCCAGTTCGATTTTGTAGGCGGATACCATCACCAAAAAAAGGCAGGTCTCATGCATATTGCCAACCACCATATCAGTCCGGGTAAAAAACAATGGACCTGGGGTTGCGGCGATTTCGGCAAGGCCTGGGATAAGCAGCTTACCGATGAAGATGGCCCTTACTTTGAACTGATGTGTGGTATGTATACCGACAACCAACCCGACTTTGGCTGGATCATGCCCAACGAGGCCAGGGAGTTCAAACAGTATTTCATGCCTTACAAAAATATAGGCTATGTAAAAAATGCATCCATAGACGCTATGGTCAATATGGATGTTGGAGACACCCAAATTGATATGCAGGTATATACTACGAGTGCACAAACTGTAAGCATACAGCTGTACCAGGAAAAAGATAAGCTGTTTGAAGAATCAGTTCTACTCTCTCCCACAAAAACATATCGCCATACCATCAAGAGAACTAAAGCCGATCCGGCTTCATTGCGGCTGGTAGTTTCGGACATATCTGGTAGAGAGCTGGTTTCTTATGCCCCTGTAACCAGGCAGGGAGAACCGCTTCCCGACCCTGCCAGCCCGGTGGCATTACCAGGAGAGATTGACACAGTCGAAGGACTATTTTTAGCGGGTCAGCACCTGGAGCAATACAGGCATGCCACTTATAACCCTATAGATTATTATGATGAAGGACTAAAAAGAGACAGTACCGATATCCGTTGCAATAATGCCAAAGGGTTATGGCTGCTGCGTCGCGGAGCTTTTAATGAAGCTGAGGTGTACCTGAGGAAAGCGACTGAAAAGGTCAACCGGCATAACCCTAATCCCTACGACAGCGAACCTTTGTATAACCTGGCACTTTGCCTGAAATACCAGGAGCAATATGAGGAAGCCTACAGCCTGTTCTTTAAAAGTTGCTGGAGCGCTGCCCAGCAAGATGTAGCGTACTTGCAGGCTGCCTATATAGCTGCCCGTAGTGCTCAATGGAAAGATGTACTGGAACTATCAGAAAAATCCCTGTTAAGAAACTACAACAGTCTTCGGGCCAGGCATTTAAAAACGATCGCCCTTCGCAAAACCAACAAAATGGCTGAGGCCATTGAATTATGTCATCAAACATTGCAGGTGGATGTTTTTGACTTTGGAGCCCACTATGAGTTGGCCCTATGCCATCATCAGCAAGGCCGGCAGGTTCTGGCGGCAGCAACGATACAGCGATTAAAAGATATGATGCAGCACAGAGTATATACTTTTACAGCAATGGCTCACCAATATGCAGAAGCCGGTTTATGGGAAGAAGCAATCACATTTTTAGAACTTTACAAAGGTGACGATGCACTCATCTCCTATTATACAGGGTACTATAAATTACAGGCTGGCCATGCCGAACAGGCTGGAAAATATTTCGATCTGGCTTTAAACAGAGAAATAAAAGGGAGCTTTATCAACCGTATAGAAGATGTACTGGTGCTACAATCGGCAGTTGCTATAAACCCGGAAGATTACAAAGCATGGTATCACCTGGGCAATTATCATTATGCAAAACAGAGGTATGCAGCGGCCCGGGAAACCTGGGAAAATGCGATCTCCATCCATCCCAATTTCCCTGCTGCCCTGCGAAATTTAGGCATTGCGTACTTTAATAAGTTTGATAAAAAGCCGGAAGCGCTGGAATTATATCAAAAAGCATTTGCTGCCGATGATACCGATGCACGTCTTTTATTTGAATTGGATCAACTAAAAAAGCGTTTCGGGGTATCTCCCGGGGAAAGGCGCACTTTCCTGGAACAATATATAAATCTGGTTTACGAGCGCGATGACCTGCTGATCGAATTCATCAACCTCCAGACACTTACAGGCAATACCAACAAAGCCCTGGAAATGATTTACGGACATCAATTTCATCCCTGGGAAGGAGGTGAAGGAAAAGTATCAACACAATATATCACCAATCTCCTTTTACAGGGTCGTAGAGCACTATTGAAGAATGATACCAGGGAAGCGATAGCGCTGTTAAACCGGGCACGTGTTTACCCCGACAACCTGGGAGAAGGAAAGATTTTTGGTGCACAGGAAAATGATATCTTTTATTGGATGGGATGTGCCTACAACCAGGAAGGCGATCCTGAAAAAGCCCGTAAATATTGGGAAATGGCAGCCGTAGGCCTGGATGAACCTGCACCAGCTATCTATTACAATGATCAGCAGCCTGATAAAATATACTACCAGGGGTTGGCTTTACAAAAATTGGGCAAAACTGCGGCGGCAAGCCAAAAATTCATGAAATTGATTGACTACGCAAAAGCTCATGAAAACGATCATATCCGGATCGATTTCTTTGCAGTATCGTTACCCGATTTGATGATCTTCGACGACGACCTGGATACCAAAAACAAAATACACTGCTATTATCTGGCCGGACTGGGAAACCTGGGGCTCGGCAACAATAGTGAAGCGAGACAGTATCTCGAAAAAGTTATCGATATGGATCCGGGGCATTTAGGTGCCGTTATCCATTGGCCCCAGCAAGAGCCTGCAGCTTTATAAAAAACGTTTGCGTTTTCGGTAATGCAACGGAGATGCTCCCATGTATTTACTGAACAAACGGGAAAAATAAAAAGGATCTTCCCAACCCAATGTGTAGCAAAGCTCTTTCACCGGCATGTCGGTAAACTCAAGGTACTGACATGCTTTTTGAATTTTTAAATGATTAAAGTACTCCAGTGGAGAGTGACCGGTCTTATTTTTAAACATGGCGGAGAAATGCGAGGATGACATATGAATTAAAGAGGCCAGATCCTTCAACACCATTGTTTCCGTGATATGCTCCTGCATGTATGCTATCACGATGTCAATTTTACTTTTTTCTTCTTGATAAGGCGGATTGAGAAACTGCGGAAAGCAAAAAGTACCCAGATAACTGGAGAACATCATATTCAGGTAGCAAAGATGATCAATGCTATAGCCCGATTCGAGGGTTCGGTAGATATCATCAAATAGTACGGTGCGCTTTTCATTATAGATAGCACCACCCACATAACCGGTGCAGTTCCTTAGCAAGAGGGCGGTAAAGTTTGCAGCAGACAAACCATTAAAGTGAGCCCAGTAAATAGACCAGGGCTGATATTCATCGGCCCCATACCGGTGTTTTACACCGGCAGGTATAACCAGGTACTCTCCTTCTTTTACAAACATGCTATTGTCATCTACCTGGGCCCAGCCGCTTCCGCCTGTGCAGTAAATTAAAATATGCTGACCGCTACCCTGGGGCCGTTCTCGAAAATGAAAGGCCGCTTTAGGATAATATCCGATATCCGTGATGTAAAGATTGGATAACAATTGCTGTGCCCTGCATGTCTGAATTACCTGGCGGGGCAATACAATAGCTCTCTGGCCCTTAAATCCGTCTTTCTTTTTAACGGTATCTTTATAATGTTTCCCAGCCATATGCGCTCAGCGATAGATCTATAAAAGTAACCTATTAATTAATCTCAACCAATTTGATCCAACGTGCATCCCTGGCACCCGTACTTAAGGTAAATGATGATTGTCCAGCTTTAACGGTGCCTATTTCTTCGTTGGTAAGATAATCCCGGATACTATAGGCAGCATCTTTCCATTTCAACTGGTCGCGTTTAAAAATGTAACTAAAAGACCGGGTAGTATCAAAGTTGATGATGGCGGCGCTGATAGCATCTCCCGGCAGGTAAAAACTCAGTTGCTGATCTTCCGTTAGTCCATCCGCTACTTTCAGCGGTATAAAAGCCTGAGGATGCTCAAAATACCGGCATAGACCGGGATTATCTAAAAAGTGGCTGGCCCTTGCCCTTGTAGTGCTATCCCTGAAATCAGAACCATCCCCCAGCGCACTGCCCAGGACGGCCATAGTGATCAACCGCACTTTAACATCCTGCTCGCTGATGACATTATTCTTTTGAAACTGTTTCATCACCGACACATCCATATTGGTAAAGGGCCATAAGCTGCCCTGCATCCATCCCAGATGGGAAGCGCTGATCATGGAGGCTGCAGTACTACCGTAATAGGGAAAACCTTCCTGATCATTTCTTAAATGTGAATATACATCTGTAGACAGAAAACGGATATGTGTATACTGGCTGGGAAAAGCAGGCGATATAGCCTGTGTGATAAAAATATCCGGTCCTAATATAGAATCGATCAGTTGCTTTACCATACGCATGCCTTTATTATAGGCCTGCAATCCCGAGTGTACCGTTTTATCATATCTTGTTGTAGACTCCAACGCCCCTGCTGTAAGAAAATCGATCTTTAAAAAACGGGCCCCGATCGCTTTGGCTTTTTCTAATTCACCAATAATTCGGGTGCGCGTTGCGGGATGTGTCGGATCCAGGGGAAATGCGCCAAACTCCCCATCCTTATAAACAATTGTTTTACCATTAGTGTCTTTCAAAGTTACGTCACGGATACGGGTGTTGGTGTATTGCAGTTTGTCTTCCTCTATAGAAGATTTCCAGGTCCAGACTGCAAAGGGAATAAAATAAAAACCCAGCTCCTGGCTATTTTTTATACAGTGTTCCCTTATAGATCTTAATACTTCCTTATTATAAATACCCTGATCGTAGGAATCGATACTCATGTATACTTTTTTGTCAGCTGAAAAGTTTTTCAAGGAAGCTATATAATCTGAAATGGCTAATACCCCTTCCGGCATCATTCGTTTCTCATATCCCAAAACGCCCTCCACTCCAAAGCTATTCCAATAAAAGGGCGCTGCCTTGTTCCATGCTAAGGCACCATTTTTCTTTTGGTTCACTTTACCGTAAGCTTCAAAAGCAGCAGCCCTGCTTTTCAGGCCGCATATAAAGATTTCGGGTGCTACGATCGTCCTGCCCTGCATGGCCCCATGCGCTACTACATCGTGTGTACCGTCATTGCCGCCATATTCCGCCGGCAATGCATGATTATCCGCAGTAGATGCCCCGCCATATACTATAAAGGAATCGAGTATATTTCTCTGCGCTGACAAAGTGTATTGTATACCGGTCTTCCAGAAATCATGCGTAACAGCACCGATAACAACTCCAGAAAGCTCACCTGTGTCGTACAGGGACGCGAAATTATAACCTGTACCCCGTACAGCTTCCGGTTTCCACTCAGCTGTTAACACTTTTGTCCAGTTATCATTA
>JBQGCI010000171.1:0-17663 GCA_052038405.1 Acinetobacter pittii | reverse complement strand
TTAAAATGGCAGTTTGAGGAAAGACTCGAGCTTATTAAAGGACGCATTTTTAAAATGAGCCCGGCGCCCAGGCGTATCCATCAAAAAGCAAGCGCAATTATCTTTTACAATCTCTTCGACTATTTAAAGGGCAAATCCTGTGATGTGTACAGCGCTCCTTTTGATGTAAGACTTCCCCGAAAATCCATCGACGATAAAGAAATTTTCACAGTGCTGCAGCCTGATATCTGCGTAATATGCGACCGTTCCAAATTGGACGACAGAGGATGCATTGGAGCTCCGGACATTGTAGTCGAAATTCTCTCGCCAGGAAATAACCGTAAAGAACTGCAGAACAAATACGAAGTTTACGAAGAAAGCGGCGTTAAAGAATATTGGATCATACACCCGGATGAAAAAACTTTTATGAAATACACATTGGACGATGATAGCCATTACCGGCCATCCCGCCTGCTGACCTTTGGCGATATCGTTACTACCCCGGTATTACCCGGCTTCACCATGGCACTCGATGATGTCTTCAATTTAGACTAGGCGCGTTTTTCTGCGCTGGATTATTATCATATTTAATCAGTATCTTCAATATATGTTAGTGAAGATCAACGGCAGCGCTGTTTACGGCGTTGAAGCTATACCTATCACCATCGAAGTTAACTGGATGGCCAGCGGAAAAGACTCATCGCTTGTAGGACTGCCCGACAACGCCGTAAAAGAAAGCATGCAAAGGGTTGAAAGCACTATCAAGACCAACGGCTACGACATGCCCCGTACTAAGCTGGTGATCAATCTGGCGCCGGCAGATATCAGGAAAAGCGGCACTGCTTTCGACTTACCTATAGCCATGGGCATTTTATCCGCCTCAGAACAGATAGAAAACATTGAAGCTTTGTCCGGGTACGTGATCATGGGCGAGCTGAGTCTTGACGGAGCAATCAGGCCTATTAAAGGCGCGCTGCCCATCGCCATACAGGCCCGTAAGCAGGAGTTCAAGGGTTTGATTGTACCCAAAGCCAATGCGCGTGAAGCCGCAATGGTAAACAGCCTGAAAGTGTATGGTGTTACTCATATTAAAGAGGTGATTGATTTTTTTGATAACGGGGAAACGGGCCTGGAAGCGCTGGAAGTAAATACCAGGGAGGAGTTCTTTCATTCCCAATATGATTTTGACCTGGACTTTGCCGATGTAAAAGGACAGGAAAATATCAAGCGGGCATTGGAAATTGCAGCGGCAGGCGGGCATAACGCCATTCTCATCGGTCCGCCAGGCGCGGGCAAAACCATGTTGGCCAAACGGCTGCCCACCATCCTCCCCCCGCTTACGTTACAGGAAGCATTGGAAACAACAAAGATCCACTCAGTAGCCGGTAAATTACCCGAAAATGCTACATTGATATCGAAACGCCCTTTCCGTTCGCCGCACCACACCATTTCCGACGTAGCATTAGTAGGCGGTGGCGGCAATCCTCAACCCGGTGAAATATCCCTGGCCCATAACGGTGTTTTGTTTTTAGATGAGCTACCTGAATTTAAACGAACGGTACTGGAAGTGATGCGGCAGCCCATGGAAGAGCGCAGGGTAACTATCTCACGCGCCCGGCTAACCCTCGATTTCCCCGCGAGCTTTATGCTGATCGCCTCTATGAACCCCTGCCCCTGCGGCTTTTACAATCACCCCGAAAGAACCTGTACCTGCCCGCCCGGCGCTGTTCAAAAGTATCTGAATAAAATATCCGGTCCGTTATTGGACCGGATTGATCTGCATGTGGAAGTAACACCCGTCCCCTTCAGCGAGTTGTCTACTTTAAGGAAGGAACAGAATTCGGAAAACATCCGGGACAAAGTGATTAAGGCAAGAGAGCTGCAGGCAGAACGTTATAAAAATCACCCGGGCATTTATGCCAACGCGCAGATAACCAGTAAAATGTTAACAGAGATCTGTGTAATTGATAATGTAGGGCAACTGTTACTAAAATCAGCTATGGAAAAACTAAATCTTTCAGCACGGGCCTATGACCGTATTTTAAAAGTATCGCGTACTATTGCCGACCTGGAAGGATCGGAGAAGATCAGGCCTGAATACCTGGCCGAAGCGATACAATACCGTAGTTTAGACCGGGAAGGATGGGCCGGGTAAACTCAGGGTGCCGGAGCATTCCCATTAACGTGATAACATACAATGATCGAAAAGCAATACATCAATTACTTTGAATTAACCAGGGATAAAATAGCCGACAAAAACAGCTATCCCTTTAATATACCAGCTTTACAAAACATCACCAAAATAGATCTGCATCCCCATGTAACGTTTATTATCGGAGAAAACGGAACGGGCAAATCTACCTTGCTGGAAGCCTTGGCGGTACAGTATGGCTTTAATGCTGAAGGAGGGTCGAAAAATTTTTCCTTTTCGACGCAACGAACCGATTCGCCGCTTTCTGAATGCATCCGGATAGGCAAAGGGATTATAGCCCCTAAAGATGGTTTCTTTTTAAGAGCCGAGTCTTTTTACAATGCTGCCTCTTATTTAGATGTGTTACAAAAGGAGGATCCGGAGAAAAAGGCACTAATAGCTTATGGCAACAAATCGCTGCATGAGCAGTCCCATGGAGAATCCTTCTTTTCACTTTTTACCCACCGTTTCGGCGGCCACGGTGTTTATATGCTGGATGAGCCTGAAGCGGCCCTTTCGGCGCAACGACAACTGGCTTTTTTGGTTCGTCTTCATGAGCTGGTGAATATGAAAAGCCAGTTTATTATCGCCACCCACTCCCCACTCCTGTTGTCCTATCCCAACTCTAAAATTATCGAGTTATCTGATTCGGGTTACAAAACCATTCAATTTTCAGAAACGGAACCATATATTATTCATAAAGCTTTCTTGAATGATCCTGCTAATATGTTGGTAAAGCTGGGTATCAGCTAAAATTCCTATTATCAGCTTACTGCTCCCAGCACACAGGGGGCTATCAGTTTTTATGGGTATGGTATCTTGAGGAAACGGGTTCGTCATAGTTTTTAAATGTTTACTCTGATCTTTGCCGAAAACCCGGCCCGATCATGCCTTTTGTAAATATTTTTGATACAGAGTAACCGGATCGCCTTGCTGTTAAACAAAGTCAAAATATATTTGTTCCTTACACCATGACCGTTAACCAAACGGAACTGATTTATTATGCGTATACTACTCCACTACCTGAAACCTTATAAATGGCTGGTTGCTTTTGCACTGTTTTTAGCAGCTGTGAACCAAATATTCTCCTTGTTCGCGCCCATGATCAGTGGTAACCTACTGGATATGTTTGCCAACCATCCTCATCATTATGATAAGGCGCGTACATTACCCCGTAGCGAAAGAGATTACTTATGGGGCGGCGACGGCTATCATGGGGTATTCTTTTATCTATTTTTACTGATCGGAACGGCAATGGTCAGTCGCATTGCCAAAGCGTTCCAGGATTACTTTGTGAATGTGGTGATTCAAAAATTTGGCGCTACCATTTTTACCGACGGCCTGAAGCATTCGATGCGCCTTCCCTACCAGGATTTTGAAGATCAGCGAAGCGGCGAAACCCTTTCTATACTTACCAAGGTTCGTACAGACACCGAGAAATTCATCAGCAGCTTCGTGAATGTATTCTTTGTGATCATTGTAAGTATTGTTTTTGTATCGATATATGCGTTCCGCCTGCACTGGACCATTATGCCGGTTTACGCCCTGGGTATATTTTTTATTGCCCTGGTAACGAGCCTGCTGAGTAAAAAAATAAAAGTTATTCAAAAAAATATTGTAAAGGAAACAACCGCATTGGCCGGCACCACTACCGAAAGCCTGCGTAATATAGAAATTGTAAAGAGCCTGGGTCTCACAGGGCAGGAAGTTACCCGGTTAAACAACAATACCTTTAAAATTCTAAAACTGGAACTGCGTAAAGTAAAAAATGTCCGGTCGCTCAGTTTCATCCAGGGCACACTTGTCAACTTTTTGCAACAGGTGATTGCATTTACCTTACTTTGGCTTATTTTTAAAGACTCTATTACCCCAGGGGAATATTTATCCCTTAGCTTCTACGGCTTTTTCCTGTTTGGGCCTATGCAGGAAATAGGCAATGTTATATTGTCGTATCGTGAGGCAGAAGCCTCTTTACAGAACTTCCACAACCTGATGCTTAAAAAAAGCGAACCTAAACCTCTTCAGCCCAAACCATTGGGAATACTGGAAGAACTGGAGTTTAAGAATGTTTCTTTTCAACATCAGACTGCCCAGTTTAAGGCTCTGGAGAATATATCATTCGATGTTAAAAAAGGTGAGACAATTGCATTTGTAGGTCCCAGCGGTTCCGGAAAAAGTACGTTAGTAAAACTGTTGGTTGGTTTATACCGACCGAAAGAAGGAAGTATTTATTATGATGGTATTAACGGCGACGATATCGACTTTGATGAGTTAAGAAGACAAATCGGTTTTGTAACCCAGGACACACAGCTTTTTGCGGGCACCATACGTGAGAACCTTTTATTTGTAAACCCGGAGGCTACCGAAGAACAGCTGCAAACAGCTTTGCGTAAAGCAAGTTGCACAGCGCTCCTGGAAAGGGCCGGCAACGGCGTGGATACTATTATCGGCGAAAGCGGACTCAAACTCAGCGGAGGAGAAAAGCAGCGAATTGCTATTGCGAGGGCTTTATTGAGGAACCCGCACCTGCTTATTTTCGACGAAGCTACATCAGCGCTGGATTCCATCACTGAAGAACAAATAACCCAAACGATACGCGAAGTGTCTTCCAAAGGCAGCCAGATCACCGTTCTGATTGCCCACAGGCTGAGCACAATTATGCATGCCGACCGTATTTATGTATTAGAACGCGGCGAAGTAGCTGAAACCGGGAGTCACGACGAACTGATCGAGCGAAAAGGGTTGTACTATGCCATGTGGAGGCAGCAGATTGGTGAAAGAAGAACACAAAAAATGCCGGTAGCTTAAGTAACATTAACCCTTTATTAAAATGCAATTCAGGCGCATTTGCCTTAGCTTTACGCCATGCAATTACCGGTAAAAAACTTACTGACTTCTATATTGGGAGCCCTGCTGCTTTGGGCGGCATGGCCTACCTCCCCGCTTACCCTGCTGATTTTTGTAGCCTGGCTGCCGATGCTTTTTTTAACAGACCGTCGCATGAGCTGGAGGCATTATTTCGGATATACTTATATCCACATGGTGCTATGGAATGTGCTGACCACCTGGTGGGTTGCCAAGGCCAGTATGGTGGGAGGTGTAAGTGCTTTTTTCGCCAATAGCCTGATCATGTGCGTGCCCTGGCTGTTGTATCGGTTTACTACGAAATATGTTAAAGGATTGATAGGCAGCCTTTCGATAGCAGCTTATTGGCTGGCATTTGAATACCTGCATCACAACTGGGACCTGAGCTGGCCCTGGCTCACTTTGGGAAATGCGTTTGCAACACATCCCGGATGGATACAATGGTATGAATATACAGGCACCCCGGGAGGAAGCTTATGGATCCTGCTGAGTAATATACTCCTGTTTTATATACTGAAGTTATACATGCGGGAAGGAAGAACCCCACGCTATTTTGGAAATATTGCAGCATGGCTGCTGCTCCTCTTTATCCCTGTCCTGTTCTCCTTTCTTATAAAAAATAATCTCACATTGCTGCACAACAAGTACAATGTTGTAGTGGTGCAGCCAAATATCGATCCCTGGGGTGAAAAATTCGAGGCTGGCAACCAGGAAGCCCAGTTGCAAAAGCTGATCTCTTTATCGGAACAACAAATAGATGCCAATACCGCACTGGTAGTATGGCCGGAAACAGCGATCCCCTTTCAAACCGATGAGCATAAGCTGAAAGAAAATTTTGCCCTCGCTCCTTTATGGAGTTTTTTAAAAAGCCATCCCCAAATCAATTTGCTAACCGGGCTGGAAGGCTTTCAGCAGTTTGATACCAAAGTGAGCCGGTTTGCCAAATCATTCAGAAACGGTAGCGGTTATTATGAAATGTACAATACCGCCCTGATGCTGGATAGCAGCAAGGCTCAGATTTATCATAAATCGAGGCTGGTACCGGGTGTGGAAGTACTACCGGGATTTTTGGCTTTTATGGCACCGGCGTTTGAAAAGTTTGGTGGTACCGGAGGTGGCTATGCCAAAGACACCAACACCCATGTATTTACAACCAGTAACAATAGCTATAACGTTACACCGGCTATTTGCTACGAAAGCATTTACGGAGATTACCTGGCTGCATTTAACCGTAAGGGTGCCAACCTGGTTGCCATTATTACCAATGATGGCTGGTGGGGCGATACACAGGGTTATAAACAGCATATGAATTATGCCCGGCTACGAGCTATAGAAAGCCGTAAGTGGGTAGCCCGAAGCGCCAATACAGGCATTAGCTGTTTTATTGATCCGTTTGGCAACATGATGCAACAGCTGCCCTGGAATGTAGAGGGGGCCTTGAAGCAAACGGTACCTGCTTATGTTACCGACACATTTTATACCCTGTATGGAGATGTATTGTCGAAAGTGGTAGCCGGCCTGGCTGCGGCATTATTGTTGCTCGCTGTTACCAGGAAAATAAAGAACCGGAATCTTTCCGGAGCAGCGTAACAGGCCCATCAACTTGGGTATAGTATATTGACAGAGGTCTATAAATCCGATGGTTTCATGGTGGCTACCAAAGACGCTGATGGTTTAACTATAAAAAACAAAGTATGCATAGAAAATCTATAACCATTGAAGGCAAATTAATCAGTTATATGGCGGGAGGAGAAGGCCATGCAGTTGTGCTGTTACACGGATTTGGAGTAGACAGTACTGTATGGTTGGAACAAATCAACTACCTCCAGAAAAGCTACCGGGTTATTGCACCCGATCTTCCCGGCATCGGTGTTTCCGAACTCACCAGCGATGTGAGTATGGAAGGGGTGGCTGCAATTGTAAAGGAAATACTGGAAGCTGAAGAGATAGAAAAAGCTACCGTAATTGGTCATAGCCTGGGGGGATATATTGCTTTGGCATTTGCAGAAAAATATCCACAGCGATTATCAGGATTGGGCTTGTTTCACTCTACAGCTACCGGCGACAACGATGAAAAAAAAGCCAGCCGGCAAAAAGGCATCGAATTCGCCGGTAAGCATGGAGCGAAGCCTTTCCTGGAAACTACAGCGCCTAAAATGTTTGCCACGGGTACAAAATCTGATAACCAGGAATTATACGAGCGCTTCATGAACCAGCTGCCTGAAATGACTAAAGAAGCGGTAACCGGCTACTACGAAGCGATGATGCAAAGACCCGATCGTTTGGAAGTACTAAGAACAGTAAAAGTTCCCGTTCTGTTTATTTATGGCAAGCAGGACGAAATTATACCACTGGATCAAACCATCGAGCAGGCGTCGATTCCATCTATTTCTGTTGTTAATATTTTAAAAAAATCAGGTCATTTAGGCATGATAGAAGAGCCCGGGGAAGCGAATAAGGCAATTGAAGATTTTTTATCCGATATTTAACGCCAGATTAATGAGTGATACGATGAATAAAATAGTTTTAATTACAGGTGCTACATCCGGATTTGGGGAAGCCTGTGCCTTAAAATTTGCCGCCCATAATTACAATGTAATTATCACCGGACGCCGCAAAGAGCGACTGGATTCACTTGCTGAAAAAATACAGCAACAATATCAGGTACAAGCATGGCCGTTACCCTTTGATATAAGAAACAAGTCCGATGTACAGGCGGCTGTAGGCAATTTACCTACCGAGTGGCAGAAGATCGACATCCTTATTAATAATGCAGGATTGGCTGTTGGAAGAGATAATTTTGATGAAGCGAGTATTGATGACTGGGACATAATGGTGGATACCAATTTAAAAGGGCTTGCTTACATGACCAAGGCCATCCTCCCCTTCATGATTGACGCCGGAGGCGGACATATTTTTAACCTCGGTTCCATTTCCGGCAAAGAAGTGTATGCCCAGGGAAATATGTATTGCGCTACGAAACATGCCGTAAATGCCCTCAGCCAGGCCATGCGGATAGAACTATTGAAGTTTAATATTAAGGTAACAGCTATCCACCCCGGAGCCGCAGATACAGAATTCTCAAATGTCCGTTTTAAAGGTGATGATGATAAAGCAGCTAAAGTGTATGAAGGCATTGAACCATTAGTAGCGCCGGATGTTGCAGATATTATCTTTTATTGCGCAGAATTGCCGGCACATGTTTGTATCAACGACCTGGTAGTAACCTGTACGCAACAGGCCAATAGCTTTTATACATTTAAGAAATAGAAAATTAAGACGACCCGCGCCGGAAAGCGCAAACACCCGTTTACTGCTTCCGGATCAGGTCCATATCACACACAATGGCGATTAAATTTGGTGTTATTGGAAGCGGCAGCTGGGCCACAGCGCTGGTAAAGATCATTACCGATAATGGTAATAAGGTAAATTGGTGGGTAAGAAATGATGCGTCTGCTTCCTATATAAAAAAAAGGTCTCATAATCCTCACTATCTCACGTCGGCAGTTTTAAAAACAAAGCTTTTAAAAATCGAAACCGATCTGAAAAAAGTGGTGGCTGCCGCTAATGTACTCATCATAGCGGTACCCTCCGCATATACTACCGAGGTATTACTGGAGCTGGAACCCGGCAATCTGAAAAATAAGAAAATACTGTCAGCAGTGAAGGGTATACTTCCCAAAGAAAATATTCTGCTGAACGAATACCTTGCCCAAAAGTTTAACATTCCGCTGCAAAACTATTTTGCAGTACTGGGACCTTGTCACGCTGAAGAAGTAGCAGCAGAAAAGCTATCCTATTTAACCTTTTCGGGTGTCGATATTGACACAGCAAAAAAGCTGGCAGCCTGCTTTACCTCACCAGCCATTAATACGGTGGTGAACGACGACATCCTCGGCGTACAATATGCAGCCGTTCTTAAAAATATATATGCACTGGGAGCGGGTATTGCTCATGGACTGGACTATGGTGATAATTTTCAAAGTGTGTATATAGCCAATTGCGCCGATGAAATGGCAGCTTTTCTAAGAACTTTTGGAGCGCAGCATATTGTGGTGGGCGAACACGAGGCGAACCTGGTTACAGGTGGAAAATCGGCTAACTACGCGGCATCTGTATACCTGGGCGACTTATTGGTAACCTGCTACTCCCTATACAGCCGCAATCGCACATTTGGCAATATGATTGGTAAAGGTTATTCTGTTAAAGCCGCCCAGCTCGAACTAAACATGGTGGCCGAAGGCTATAACGCGGCCAAATGTATTCACAATATCAATAAGAAAATCAAGGCTGAAATGCCCATTGCTGAAAACATCTACAGCATATTATGGGAGAAGCTTACGCCTGCCAAAGGCTTTGAAGCCATTGAAAAGATTTTGATATAATTTGAATCCCCGGTTCACCTCTCGGCCGGTCACGCTTCAAAGAAAAGATCTGCCGCAATACCATCGGCATACAGCTTGCCTTCATCAGTCAGGCGCAGCCGGCCTGGTTCAGCGATTACAAGCCCCCTGTCGATATATTTACGGGCGGCTTTCAGCAACCGTTGAGCAGCTGCTGAAGGAAAACCGTTTAAGCTGATTCCTTCCATTGTACGGAGCGAAATCATGATCGATTCGTTCTGCTGCTGTATGGATGTCAGCAACTCTTGTTCCATCGGCAATATTCCTTTTTCGATCGACCTGATATATTGCTGGTTATTGGCAATATTCCATCTTCGCCCGGTTCCATTAAATGAATGGGCAGACGGGCCAATACCTACGTAGGGTCTCCCCTGCCAGTACGATGAATTATGCCGGCTCCGGAAACCTGGTTTTGCAAAATTGGATATTTCATAATGTTCGTATCCTGCAGCTCTTAACCATCCCATCAATAATAAAAACTGTTCCGATTGTATATCAGGGTTGACGTCGTTCTTTTTATGTTGCCGGATCAATTTTTCGAGGGGTGTCCGCGGTTCTACCGTCAATGCATAACAGGACAAATGAGGAATTTGTAAAGCCAGCGCCGCCTCCACGTTACGCTGCCATTTCTCGTTGGTAAGACCGGGAGTTCCATAAATCAGGTCCATTGTAATATTATCAAAATACAGCAATGCTAATTTCAGTCCTTCTTTTGCCTGAACCGCATTATGAGCACGGTTCATCCACTGCAGGTCTTCCTCGAAAAAAGACTGGATACCAATACTCAACCTATTAATACCGGCTTCCCTCCATCCTTTTAGCTTCTCTTCGGTCAAATCATCCGGGTTGGCTTCCAATGTGATCTCGGCGCCTCGATCTACCTGATAGGCAGATCGAATCTCATTTAAAACAGCTGATACATCTTCTACTTCCAAAAGACTGGGCGTTCCCCCTCCGAAATAGATGGTATGCACCTGCCATTTATTGACAGCTGCAGTTAATCCAATTTCCTTATTAATCGCAGCCAGCATGGCATCTTTCTTTAATAAAGAGGTGGCAAAATGAAAATTGCAATAATTACAGGCCTGCCTGCAAAAAGGTATATGGATATAAATGCCGCTCATGTGATGTTTAAGTTGACACGTCAACAAGTTTGCAGGTTAACGAGGATGTGGTCTTTATACCTTGTAAACCTTTAACCTATCAACTTTTCAACTATTTTTACTCCCGTTGAAACCTGCAAAGATACGATACCTGTTTACAGCATTTTTGCTTTTACATATTTTGCTGGCGCAAGGGCAAAACAGGTATACTTTATCTGTTATCCCGGTTGACAGGGACAGTGCATTTGCAGAATCGGTTATTTCACCTAAAAAAGATTTCATTAACCAGGATGCATGTAGCAGCTATATCCAGCAGCTGCTCCCCGCCCTACAGGCCAAAGGCTATATTACGGCCTCTATAGACTCCATACAGTCTGATTCTCTGCATAGTACGATCCATGTGTTCTTTGGAGAAATTTATCAATGGTCTTCGGTGCAGGCCGATGAGGCGTCCCGGCACTGGTTAAGCCGGGTAAACTGGACTCCTGATCAATTTATGCAGCAACAGTACGATCCCGATAAAATTGTTACACTGCAACAACGCATGCTGGAATACATGGAAAACAATGGTTATCCCTTTGCCCGCATTTTTTTGGACAGCCTGCAGATCAACGGCCGGAATGTTTCCGGAAGAATAAACGTGCAGCCGGGACCTCTTTACTATATAGACAGCATAAAAATTACCGGCAATGCCAAATTAAGCAATGAGTACCTGCAGCAGTTCCTGGGTATTAAAAAAGGATCTATCTACAGCAAAGAAAAGCTGCTTCAGATCAGTACAGAGCTAAAGAAGCTCAATTATGTAACAGAAGCATTCCCACCTCAACTTATATGGGGAAGGACAGGGGGCACCATAGAAGTTTTTCTGCAACAGAAAAAAAGTAGCCAGGTTAATATAATTATTGGCTTTCTGCCCAATAGCGAAGCTTCTGCCAACCGTAAAATGCTGATAACCGGAGAAGGAATGCTCAACTTAAAAAATGCTTTTGGAGCCGGAGAAACGATCGGCCTTACCTGGCAACGGCTTCAGGCTTCTTCCCAACGGCTTAGCATGAATTATGATCAGCCTTATTTGTTCAAATCACCATTAGGCCTTGACTTTGGTTTTAATATGCTCAAAAGAGACTCCGCATTTTTAAACTTCGACATAAGGTTGGGTACACAGCTTGCATTGAACCGGCAACAACGTGTAAAATTATATGTGCAGCGATTCAGCAGTATTGTCAATTTTATCAACGAACCGGCGCTGATTGCTACCAGGAAATTACCCGACGAAGCCGATATAAAAATCACCAATCTCGGGGTGGAATATCTATTAAACAGCACCAACTATATTTTTAATCCTGTAAGTGGCCTGGAGTTGCTGTTCAACACTTCGGTGGGCAATAAGCATATAAAACCAAACAATCAGATAGTTGACCTGAAAGATCCGGATGATCCTGATTTTGATTTTGCAAGCTTATATGATACCGTACAAACAAAATCGTACCAGCTGAGGTCTGTACTGGCTGTTGCAAAATATTTCCCCGTTGGCAAAGCAGCCAGGAGCACGGTTAAGACGGCCTTTAACGGAGGGTATATCTCGGGCTCCAATATATTTAGAAATGAACTCTTTCAAATTGGCGGTTACCGGCTGCTAAGGGGTTTTGACGAACAAAGCCAGTTTCTTTCGCAGTATGGCATCGGCACATTGGAATACCGTTACCTGATTGGCGAGAATTCTTACTTCAACTTTTTTGCAGATGGCGGATGGGGGAAAAATGCAGCCAGGGGAAGTAATATCAACTACACTTACCTCTCTGCAGGATTGGGAATGGCATTTGAAACCAAAGCGGGCCTGTTTAATCTGGCCTGGGCTGTTGGAAAAAGAAATGATACCCAGTTTAATCTGAGGCAGTCAAAAATTCATTTCGGGTTCGTTAATTACTTTTAAGCCTGCAGGTCTATTTTTGCAGCAAAACTCTATTTTTTGGCCAGGATTTTTTTAGTATTATTCTTTTGTGTTTCATGGATATCTGACATGGCAGGTCAGGGCAACGATAGCCTTAGTCTTAGCCAGGCAGGTAGCATAGCTGCTGAAAAAAAAGCCTCCCTTTATAAAAGCATGGTGTTATCCCGTAAAATCCTTAGCCGTCATCCTTATTATAATTTTGCTGAAAAAGCCGCGTATCCTCCCTATACCGTTAAAATGCCCGCGCCGGGTAAAGAGGTTTACTTTTATATAGTTACAGGATTATTTCTCCTTTTCGCGATTTTCAAGGCCAGCTTCGACAAATATTTTACAGACCTCATGAACCTTTTTTTCAGAAGAAGTCTTAAACAACGCCAGTTAAAGCAACAGGTGGTCCAAAATTCGCTGCCCTCTCTTTTATTCAATGTGCTCTTTGTTATAACAGCAGGATTTTACGCGGCAATAGCCATACAAAAGAATATAGACTTTTCTCAACCAGAACTCCCGTTATGGCAGCTGTTTATCTATACCACAACGGCTATAGGTATCATTTACGGAGGTAAGTATTTTGTACTTAAATTTATTGGCTGGGTTTTTAGAATCAGCAAGCTAACGGATAATTATATCTTCCTGATCTTCCTGGTAAACAAAGTAGTCACTATTCTTATTTTACCATTGATTTTGGTGATCGCCTTATCAGCAAAACCGGTAAGCACGATTGCCTGGACCTTAAGCTGGCTGCTGATTGCCGGATTTATTTTATACCGTTATGTATCTGCTGTTGGCATTGTCAGAAAAGACAACAGCATCAGCTTTTTTCATTTTATTTTATACATAGGAGCATTTGAAATTTTGCCTACGATTATCCTGTATAAAGGAATATTATGCATTTTAAAATAATACTGTACTTTTGCATCCAATTTTAGGAATCGCTAATGGTAAATGAAGTGAAAAAATCCGGTATCAAGTCTTCAGCAGACAAGATTGAGCGCATACTCATTACACAGCCAAAACCTTCGAGCGAAAAATCTCCCTTTTTCGAGCTTGAAAAAAAATATGGTGTAAAGCTTGATTTTGAGCCACTGATTAGTATAGTCCCCATTTCCGGTAAAGACTTCAGGCAGCAAAAAATAAATATTGTTCGCTTTACCGGTGTCATCTTTACAAGCCGTAATGCAATTGATCATTTCTTCCGCACCTGCGAGGAAAATAAAATCACGGTATCTCAGGACACTAAATATTTCTGTATTACAGAGGCTGTAGCCTTATACCTCCAAAAATTCATTCTGTATAGAAAGCGTAAAGTTTTTTACGGGGCAGATGGCACCAACAAAAGCCTGTTTGACGTAATGAATAAACACAAAGAGAATCTCAGTTTTCTTTATGTATGCTCCGAAAATCAGCAGGATAGCGATATTGTAAATTGGCTAAAAAACAATAATTGCGACTTTGAGCTGGCGTTTATGTATCGCTCTCAAAGCAACGACATCAAAAAAACTGTTGGTGAAAAAAGCTTTGATGTAGTGTGCTTTTTTACACCTTCCGGCATCAAAAGCTGGTTCGACAATTTCCCCAAATTCAAACAAAACGGGATGGTGGTAGGCACTTTTGGCGACAATACGAAGGCTGAAGCTGTTAAGCAGGGCCTTACCCCTGAGATAATAGCGCCCAAACCCAAAACGCCCAGCATGATCACAGCTTTAGACCATTTCCTGGCCGATTATAATAAAAAATAGTTGCCTTTCCGGGGCAGTCCGATTCATTTACCCGCTTCGGTAAGCCGGCCGCGATTCTTTATCAAAACCTTAACTGTCACTAAGTTAGGCGGGTCATATTTTTTAGCAACATTTGCCCTATTATGGTTAACTTTGCAAACTTTATGAGAGTTGTAATCGCTTTTTTTTTGGTAGCTTCTTTAATATCCTGCGGCCCCGGCATGAACAAGATATTAAAGAGTAAAGATCCTGCTTTTAAGCTTAAAATGGCAGATCAGTTCTATGCCAAGAAAAAATGGATGAAGGCATATACGATCTACGAAGATGTGATTCCTTATTACAAAACAACGCCTCAGTTTCAGGATATTTATTATAAATACGCCTACACCACTTTCAATCAAAAGGATTACGCAAACGCAGAAAACCTGTTCAAAACCTTCCTTGAGAGCTTTCCCAACAGTCCGCGGGCTGAAGAAATGGAATATATGAGGGCATATATCTTTTACCTGCAGTCTCCCAAAGCAGAACTGGATCAATCCAACACCTACAAGGCGATCAGCAATCTTCAGACCTTTGTGAATACGCACCCACAGTCGGTTCGCATTACGGAGGCTAACAGGTACATTGATGAATTAAGGAAAAAACTGGAGATAAAAGATTATAAATCGGCAATGCTGTATTACAATATCGGCGAATTCAGGGCAGCAGGGGTTACATTTTCTACTTTGGTAGATAATTATCCCGAATCTCTGATTGCCGATGAATATAAATACATGGTCGTTAAGTCTTTTTTTCGCACAGCCGGGCTTACAACAGCCGCAAAGAAAACAGAACGTTATCAGGATGTGATCAATGAAGCCACTGAATTCATTGAGCGTTTCCCTGAAAGTAAATACCGCAAAGATGTAGAAAGCTACATCTCTTTATCAAACACAGAAATACAAAAATTTACAAATAATGAGCAAGTTAAGACGACAACTTAGCGCCGGCATCCCCAGCAACGTGGAAACAAAAGACCTGGGAAGCATAAAAAGCAAAACCGGTAATCTTTATGAATCTATAGCCATTATTGCCAAAAGAGCAAACCAGGTGAACATTTCTATTAAAGAAGAGCTGCACAATAAGTTGGATGAATTTGCCAGCCATACTGATTCTCTGGAAGAAATTCATGAGAATAAAGAGCAAATTGAAATTTCAAGAGCATACGAAAGAATGCCCAATCCTGCTTTATTGGCAACTTACGAGTTTCTAGACGACAAAGTATATTTTAGAAAAGCGGAAGACGAACTTTTCAGCTAGTGTAACCTGGCATAAAAAATTAGAACCACAGTAACATTTTAAATGGCTGTGGTTTTTCTGTTTTAAATATTTTTGCAGTTAATGAATAACTGAACCCTTTTCGATACCTGTTTGCAAGAATTAAAAGAGCCCATGTACATGGCTTTTACGATATACGATGTTCAATATAGCTTAATTACCATGAGTTCAGCCACCTAAAAAAATAAAATTGTTAGAAGGAAAAAAAATATTAATCGGTATTTCAGGCAGCATTGCAGCGTATAAGAGCATTCACCTGGTTCGCCTGCTGGTGAAACAACACGCCGAAGTTAAAGTGGTGATGACCACTGCTGCCAAAGATTTTGTATCCCCGCTGGTCTTATCTACACTTTCTAAAAATGAGGTGCTAACAGACATATCCACCGCTGGTACCTGGGCCAATCATGTACAGTTAGGCAGATGGGCGGACGTGATGTTAATAGCCCCTTTAAGTTGTAATACGCTTGCAAAAATGGCCAACGGGCATTGCGACAACCTGTTATTGTCGGTTTACTTATCCGCTACCTGCCCGGTCGCCGCTGCTCCCGCAATGGATGAAGACATGTGGCATCATCCTTCAACACAACGTAACCTGGATCTTCTCCAAAAAGATGGCGTATCGATTATACAGCCCGGCCACGGCGAGTTGGCCAGCGGGCTGTTTGGTGACGGGCGTATGGAAGAACCTGAAAACATCATTACTTTTCTCAATAATTATTTCAGGAAAGAAAAGCGTTCACTGGCTGGTAAAAAAGTATTGGTAACCGCCGGGCCTACGTATGAAGCCATCGATCCTGTTCGGTTTATAGGCAATCATTCTTCAGGCAAAATGGGCATTTCGTTGGCAAAGGAGTGCAGGAACCGGGGAGCTGAAGTAATATTGATTTTGGGGCCGGTTGCCCTACCAGAAGAATACACGGGTATTACAGTTATTAAAGTAACCTCTTCCGACGAAATGTATAGCGCCTGTCACGATCATTTCAAAAAGGTTGACATTGCATTAATGGCAGCAGCTGTGGCAGACTATAAGCCGGAGACCGTTAGCCAGCAGAAGATAAAAAAAGCCGGAGACGCAACCCCGGAGCTACAACTCGTTAAAACAAAGGATATTCTCAAAAGCCTGGGCGCCATTAAAAGTGAAAACCAGGTATTATTAGGTTTTGCATTGGAAACCAATAATGAAAAAGCGAATGCTCTCGAAAAACTGAAAAGTAAAAATGCAGACTTTATTGTATTGAATTCGCTGAATGACGGAGCAGCATTTGGTAGCGACGTTAATAAGGTAACCATATTTACAAGATGGGGAACAGAGATTCCATTCGAGTCAAAAAGCAAAACGGCAGTAGCTTCAGACATTATAAACACGATTATAGATCACACAAAAACTTTAAGCATTTGATATGCACCGATATTTATGCACTTTGGCCCTCCTGTTTACCCTGTTATCCTGCGCCCATTCAGATGATGTACTGCCTAAAGAAAAAATGGAAAAAGTGATGTGGGACCTTGCCCAGAGCAGTGAACTGTTAAACGGTTATATTTACTATAAATACCCTGAACAAAACAGGGCAGCCCTGAATAATGTTATGCTGGACAAAGTTTTCAAAATTCATAATATTACAAGGGAGCAATTTAATAAGACGCTGGATTACTACGAAAAAAGACCCAATGAGCTGAAGGTGGTAATTGACACCATTGTAAGCAGGCAAAAAAGAGCTTCAGGTAAAGATACCAATTCCTCTTCAGCCCCGGTGTTGAGCAGGAACGGGTCAGCGGCTGCTCTCTAACCACACATTCCACCCATAATTCAAACAACTTGACTGCCCGGAAAATTTGTTACAACGGTATTTACAGAAGCGAATCAGACCCTATTATACAGGCCGGTAACAAAAGCTACCGATATGGCGATGGCTTCTTTGAGACACTCAAAGTTTGGAAAGGCGCCCTGCTTTTAGAGACGTATCACCAGAACAGAATTGAAAGGAGCCTCGATATACTGGCATACAAAAAACCTGCTCATTTCAGCATCCCGCATATTTTTTCCGAGGCGGTACAGCTATGCGAAAAAAACGGATGTGCAGATGCAGCCCGTGTACGGCTTTCATTTTCCAATGGCAATGGCGGCCTTTTCGACGGAGA
>JBQGCI010000170.1:0-2353 GCA_052038405.1 Acinetobacter pittii | reverse complement strand
GTGGCTTTATGGATAAAGTATATGATTATGGGTGATCCGGCTGTGATGCATTTTTCTGTATCATCTCTTATTTTCCTTGCGTTGGCTGCGGGTGCCATGGGATTTGGCTATGCAGCCTGGAATGTGGGTATACTGGGCGGCAATGTAACGGTGCTAACCGGGGCTTCCTATTTTATTCCTGTTTTTTCTGCAGTATTGTCCTCTGTGCTTTTGGCAACGCCACTGGGCTTTTCTTTCTGGCAAGGCGCTATGATGGTTTGTGCCGGTTCTCTTCTTTGCTGGCTGGCAACCAAAGCGCTTAAAGGTGGTAGCAGGTGGTACCCATTGATCATTGTCGCTCTATATTTGTGATTTCTTAAGAATGTTTTGCCCGTTTTGCAGGACATTTGTTGAATAGTATACTAGTCTACAGGCATTGAGCATGGGTTTGAAAAATGAATACATCTTATCGGGTTCAACTATCAGCACGCTTTCTGTGTTCGATCTGCTGAAGCATACCAGCAGTGCGGGTTTTATGGAGCTGAAGGATTTTGGGAGTATCGGTCCTTTGGCGCTTGAAATAAATACGGGTGTATTTACTAAAAAGCCATCCGCTGCCGATTTCCCTGAAGTAACGGTGAGCCAGCTACCTGATGCTATTTATACTGCCTGTTCCTGTAATCATCATTCGTCTAAGCTTTGTCCACACCAGGCAGAAGTGATTCATTGTATACTGGAACAAAGGAGCTATCGTATATTTTTTGACAGCGCTTTACGCCATGCTGCTTTGCAGGTAACTGCAAAAGAATACGGTCTCGACAAAGAGCCTCTCCTGGATGTATATTTCCGGCTACATTACAATGGAGGCCAGATTGATATAGAACCGAAAATGGCAGGTCTGGTGAAAATCGATAACCAGGTCCTTCAAAAAGAGCTGGTTCCTCAGCCGCGATCTGTTATAAAGGAGCTGGCAGCAAGGGAGGACATGCGGGAGCCGCTTCTGGTTATTGGCAGGCATCGCTATTATAAGCAGTTACATTGTACGTTGATGGGAGCTGATCGTACCAAAGCAGGAACCATTAAAAATCCGCTGAAGGCAGTTGATCCCATGCAGCTGGCCTGGAGATCGGCCGATGCAGCCGTTGTAAAATTCTACACGGCTATCGTCGCTTTCCAGAATAAATATGATGCAGATTATATCGAAAGGGAGATAGAGATACTAAAACAAATAGTGTGCAATCCTTTGCAATTGGAGACCTATTACCACGACAGGAATATCGCTGAAAAGATAACGGTAAAATCGTTGCGAAAGGTGACTTTAAAGCTTTTAAAGCCGGAGATTAAGTTAACGGTTTTGCGAAAAGACCCCTTCTATGAAATAACAGGAGAACTTTTATTCGAGCACATTGCTTTACCGTTTAAAGATCTGGTTATACGAAGTGAATATTTTGTTGATCATCGCCAGGTCTTTTATTTAATCGACAACCCGGATCTGCTTCGTGTCATTAAATTTTTCAAATCGAACAACGAGATATTGCTGGTACATGCATCTCAATACAATGCATTTGTTCAGTCGGTACTGTACCCGCTCGAGTCCCTGGTGCACATCAACTACAGCTATATCCATACGGCAACACCGGCACAACTGGCCGAACAGTATTTTAAAATTGAGAAGATCATTTACCTGCGACAGGAGGGGGAGTTTATTGCGATTAACCCGGTAATGAAGTATGGATCGGCAGAAGTAGCTGTATATTCCCGTAAACAAATATTCGGAACGGATCCAAATGGAAATACTTTCAGGATTGAAAGAGACCTGGTTGCAGAACTACAGTTCACTTCATTGATCATGCAACAGCATCCTGATTTTGGGGATCAGGTGAATGAGCATGAGTACTTTTATTTGCATAAGAATCAGCTTTTAGACAATGACTGGTTCCTCGATGCTTTTGAGAAATGGAGCAACGAAGGCATTACGATATTGGGCTTTAATGATATTAAGAACAATAAGCTCAATCCTAATAAAGCCCGGATAACGATCAGGGTGGTTAGCGGTACCGATTGGTTTAATGCGCGGATCCAACTGGGTTTTGGCAAAACTGAAGCCACGCTGAAGCAGGTGCACAGGGCTATCCGCAATAAAAGTAAATTCGTACAATTGGATGATGGTACCCTGGGTATTTTGCCCGTTGAATGGATCAACAGGTTTACCCGCTATTTCCAGGTGGGCGATGTGGAAGGACAGCTGTTGAAAATTGCCAGGGCGAATTTTGCAGCAATTAAGGGCTTGTTTGGAAACGATACATTAAGTGAAGAAGTGCGGCAGGAGATTGACTATTATGAGAAGCAGTTCGGGGTGCAGAACGTGATTGCT
>JBQGCI010000169.1:0-2532 GCA_052038405.1 Acinetobacter pittii | reverse complement strand
ATCAATTTGTCACTATGTATTACAGGACCAGGGTTGGCAGGTAAGTACTTTTGCAAGTTGCGATGATGTAGTGAATAAATTGAAAGCCTGCAGGCCCCAGGTGATCTTTATGGACAACTGGATTCCTCCCAAGGGAGGGATTGTTGCTACGCAGGAAATTAAGGGCGACAGCGATTTAAGGGACATTCCCGTGATATATTTTTCTGCAAACAGCGAAATATCTAAGCTGGCCAGCACGGCAGGAGCGGAGCATTTCCTGGCGAAGCCCTTTGACCTTGATCACCTTTCTGAAGCCATCAGAACGGCTCTGAACCGAAAAACTGAATAGTTAGTGTATTATCGGTAATGGTGCAGTTACTAGTAGTTTTTTTTAATCACTAAGGGTTATAAGAAGCGTAAATTGATTGTATCCGGTTGATCAGATCGTCTATTTCAAAGGGCTTCGCGATGAATCCATCGGCACCCGATTCAGCTGCTATCGCGCTGATATCACTGTTGGCAGACATTAAAATAACCGGGATATGGCTCGTTGAATGATCGGATTTTAATTGCTTGCAAATTTGCCGTCCATCGGTGCCGCCCATCCAGATATCTAATAAAATGAGACCGGGAGGGTCTTCCTTTACCTGTAAAACATGTTGAGGATTTGCCGTAGATTTCACTTCGTAACCTTCCGATTCCAGTATAATACTTACCACTTCAAGAATGCCGGGATTATCGTCGGCTATCAGGATCCTTTTTCTCATGCTTCTTGGTCTCTTTTATAAATAATGTATGTCCTGGGGTTGATATCTAAACCTAGCAGCTGTTGCTATTGAATGTGCCCATCAATCGAATGCTACCATTTCGAGCTTAAAAGGCACAGTTTGAATAAGATAATCTTTCCAAAAGTCAGGAGCGGCAAAAATACAGTTATTGGCCAGATATTGCATCTTTAATCGGCTTAAAGATATTTATCTTATATGTAAGTGCGCTCCCCGGGCAAGTTAATAAAGTTGGATCGATTACGTGTGTTGTATATTGCTGTGGTGTAGCGATGTAACACCAGCCGGATTTATATTTTATTTAGATTTGCGGTCCCAATAAGTATACAGTTTATTAATGCATCCGCTCATACAACATATTAATAAAATTACTACCGGATCTGTAACGGATGCGTTAGCAATACTATCATTTTTTGAGGCGCATTCATTTCGTAAAAAAGAAATATTGCAGGAAGAGGGGAAACGTTGTGTTGCTTATTTTTTTGTAGTTAAGGGTTGTCTTCGTTTATTTTTTACAGATACGAACGGTGTTGAGCAAACGTTACAGTTCGCCCTCGAAAACTGGTGGATGACGGACCTGGACGCATTTCATTCGGGAAGGAATTCGGGCTATTCCATCCAGGCATTGGAGCCAGCCGAAGTTTTGAGTATATCTCATCGGAATTATGAACAACTGCTGAGTAGCAATCCCTTAATGGAAGCATACTTCAGGAAAGTGTATGAACGGGCCTATGCTGCTTCTTTATTGCGTATTCAATTTATTTCACGCATGCCCAAGCAGGCATTTTACGAAAATTTTGAGTCAAAGTATCCTGATTTTTTACAACGCATACCTCAAAAGGTATTGGCTTCTTTTCTGGGTTTTACACCGGAATATTTGAGTGAATTGCGAAAAAAACGAAAAGGAAAAAAATAATGATCCACCGCTTGGTACACCATATTCAAAACCTGCTACCCCATTTTGCTGTCAGCGAAAATGATCTGTCTCCATTTATAACCAAGCGCATTGTAAAAAAGGATGAGATACTTTTAAAGGAAGGCGAAACCTGTACTTTTCTCTATTTTGTTACCAAAGGTAGTCTTTATTTATACTATGAACACCGGCATGCCCAGCAGATAATTCATTTTGCGTTGGAAAACTGGTGGATCACCGACTATAAAACCTTTCCTGTACAGGGGCCGGCTGTTTACAGCATAGCAGCTATGGAAGATTCGGAACTGATAGTTATGAGCCGGCAACAATATGAAGCTTTGCTGAACCGGTATCCGCTGGTGGCGCTTTACTTTAATACCGTTCATGAGCGGGCTTACGGTGCCGCATTGCTGAAGCAGAAGACATACGCCACCATGAGCAAAGAAGACTTCTATGCATATTTTAAAAATACTTATCCGGATATACTTGCCCGGATACCGGATTCGGTTTTTGCATCTTACATGCAGGTGAGTCCGGAAGAACTGATGCAGTTTAAGCGATCCTGCATTTCTTAAACCAGCTTAAGTTTTCCGGGCTTATTGCTGATCATCTTTGTGTGATACCAATCACTTCTAAAAAAGCAAAGATGAAAATAGTTATTATCGGCGGTACCGGCCTTATTGGTAGTCAGTTAGTAAATCAGCTGCGACAAAACAACCACGAAATTATTGCGGCTTCTCCCAGCTCGGGAGTGAATACACTTACAGGCGAAGGTGTAAAAGAAGTTTTGGCAGACGCCGATGTGGTAATTGATGTTTCTAATTCTCCCTCATTTGAAGCAACTGCCGTAATGAA
>JBQGCI010000168.1:0-5925 GCA_052038405.1 Acinetobacter pittii | reverse complement strand
CCTGCACTACATGCATGCCATTCATACAGAATGACATTACGTCTCCATGTAATTAGGCCTGATAGCAATTATGCTCCGAACACTTCGTTATGCTGCTCTGCCACCCTTATAAAAGTGGTTCGCTTTGTCAACTCTTTCAGCCGGGCTGCCCCTACATAGGTACAGGCTGAACGGATGCCACCCAACAGATCTTTTAGCGTATCGGCTACAGCACCCCGGTAGGGAATCTTCACCGTTTTACCTTCTGATGCCCGGTAGTTAGCTACCCCGCCCGCATGCTTGTCCATCGCAGTTTTTGAGCTCATTCCATAAAACAACTTGTATTTTTCATTATTCTCTTCGATCACTACTCCCCCGCTCTCATCATGTCCGGCCAGCATACCGCCCAGCATCACAAAGTCAGCTCCTGCGCCGAAGGCCTTGGCTACATCGCCCGGCACCTTACAACCGCCGTCCGAAATGATCTGTCCGCCCAGGCCATGCGCCGCATCGGCACACTCTATAATAGCCGACAGCTGGGGATATCCCACTCCTGTTTTAACCCGGGTGGTACATACCGAACCCGGACCGATGCCCACCTTAATAATATCTGCGCCTGCTAATAACAATTCTTCCACCATTTCACCTGTAACTACGTTGCCCGCAATGATCGTTTTCTCCGGGTATAGATTACGCGTTTGCTGTACGAATTGTACAAAATGCTCCGAATAGCCATTGGCCACATCGATACAGATAAAGTGCAGTTGCGGATACCGGCGCAGTAAAAATTGCAGTTTGTCGGCATCAGACTTGCCGGTACCTGTACTTACAGCTATATATGGATAGATACTCTCATGACTGCCATCTAAAAAAGCGCTCCACTCTTCTATCGAATAGTGCTTATGAATAGCTGTAATCATTTTTCCGGCAGATAATGCGAGTGCCATGTCAAAAGTGCCCACCGTATCCATGTTAGCTGCTATAACAGGCACACCTTTCCAGGTCTTCTTTGAATGCAAAAAGCTAAAATCGCGCTCCAGCTCAACATCGGCCCTTGTTCTCAACGTCGACCGTTTAGGGCGTATCATTACATCTTTAAAACCTAATTTAAGTTCATACTCTATTCTCATATCACACCGATTTATTGAAATAATAGAAAAGATATTCAAATTATCTGACTAACTGGTTGACGCCACTTTAACAAATGTAAAAAACAGGGGCAAAAAAATAGGCTGTCTCCGATGAGACAGCCTATTTCACAGCTTTTGCTATAATTATTTTTTACCCGCTGCTGCTTCTTCCTGTTTTAATTGTCTTGTCATTACTACAGAAGCAACCGGAATACGCGGAGAGTTCAGTATCTCCATATCCGGAGCTACGATATCCTCGATCCTGATATTTTCGTTGATCTCCAGATCGTCAATAGGAACTTCTATTGTTTCAGTTAAATGCTTTGGTAAAGCTTTAACCTTAACCGATTTGATTTTAGAAACAAATCTACCACCGGCTCTTACACCTTTAGAAGTGCCTGTATATTTCAAAGGTACCGTAGCGATAACTTTCTTATCTTCTACCAGCTCTAATAAATCTACGTGAATTAAAGCATCAGTTACTTTATCAAACTGAAGATCTTTCAAAATGCATCTGTAAGTTGCTCCATCCACTTTAACTTCTGCTACCTGGAAGTTAGGTGTATACACTAAAGGCTTAAACGCTGCAGTAGACGCACTGAAGTTTACTTCTTTAGCACCCCCGTAAATTACAGCAGGCACATTTCCCTGAGAGCGAACCTGGCGGGTGGCTGACTTGCCGAACTCGGTCCTCAGTTGTCCTTCGATTGTAATTGTGTTCATTTGTTTTTGTTTTATTTTAATTTAAAAAGGTCAAATGCAGTCGGCTTTGCCTCGTGTCATTTTTTTATTTTGTTTTAATTTTACTAACTCGTTCTAAGATTTGAGTGCACAAATAAACTTGTGATACTCTTGTTCTCGAAAGCATGTTTGATCGCTACCGCAAATAATTCGGCCACTGAAATTACTTTTATTTTAGGGCTTTCCTTTTTCAATGGAATGGTATTACATACTACCAGTTCCTCTAACACACTGCTCTCTATATTCTCATAAGCTTTACCACTCAACAAAGGATGCGTTATCATGGCTCTGACACTGTTAGCACCTTTTTCCTTGATGAGTGATGCGCATTTAGCCAATGTGCCACCGGTATCGCAGATATCATCTATGATCACCACATCTTTTCCCTCTACATCACCAATCAACCGCATGCTTGCTATCTCGTTGGCACGCTTCCGGTGTTTATCACAAATCACCATATCAGCGTTAAAATAACTCGCAATTTCCCTGATCCGATTGGTTGCCCCTACGTCGGGGGCCGCAAAGGTAAGGTTTTTAAGTTGTAATTTTTCAATATAGGGAATGAACACCGCATGGCTGTCCAGGTGGTCCACCGGGATATCGAAGTAGCCCTGTATCTGCGGAGCGTGTAAATCCATGGTTACAATACGATCGGCCCCGGCCGCTGTAAGCATATTGGCCACCAGTTTGCTTCCGATAGCTACCCTCGGACGATCTTTTCTATCTTGCCGGGCATAACCATAATAAGGCAAAACAGCTATTACTTTATAGGCTGATGCCCTTTTTGCCGCATCAATCATCAGCAATAATTCCATCAGGTTATCAGCCGGCGAATAGGTACTTTGTACCAAAAAGATATAGTCGCCTCTTACACTTTCAAGGTAATTGGGAGAAATTTCACCATCGGCAAAGCGTTGAATACTAAGCTTTCCGGGGTCGCAGCCAAAATGTTTTGCTATTTCTACTGCCAGTGCTTCGGATGCTGTTCCCGAAAATATTTTAGCAGCATGGGGAATCGATTGAGCTTTATGCATTGTATTCTTAAATGAGCGGCGAAGATATTTTTTTTATTCTATTTAAGAGGTTGAATACCATTTTTTTTTGATTGGCCGATATACGGCGTTTCGTTTCAGTTAAGAGAACCGGTACCGTCTTTTTAAAAGCAAATCATCCGCTATGTAATATAAAATACGCTCTACCAGAGTGGTACACTAACCAAAATATTCGTATTTTTAGAGTAACTTATGGAACTGAAAAACACCATTAAAGAATGGCCAAGGGATGACCGCCCCAGAGAAAAACTAATAGCCATAGGGGCCAATAACCTCAGCAACTCGGAACTGCTGGCGATACTTATTCATAGCGGCACCCGTGAAAGATCTGCCCTAACCCTCGCCAAAGACCTGTTAAAGCTGGGCAATGACGACCTCAACGAATTAGGGACCATCAGTATTAAACAGCTAATATCTGTAAAAGGCATTGGGGAAGCGAAAGCCATCACCATAGCAGCAGCCCTGGAACTCGGCCGAAGGCGACAGATGGGGCGCATTCCTGATAAACAACGGTTTACAACATCTAAAGAGATGGCAGATTTCCTGAAGGAGCGGCTCAAAGACTATCAGCACGAAGTTTTTGCCGTTATTTACCTGAACCGATCCAGTAAAATGCTGAGTTTTGATATCATCAGCACCGGCGGTATTACCGGAACGGTTGCCGATCCGAGAGTTATTTTAAAACACGCGCTGGAGAAAAATGCAGTCAGCCTTATTTTAAGTCATAATCACCCTTCAGGAAGCCTGAAACCCAGCAAAGCCGATGAATACCTGACGGAAAAGATCAAACAGGCTGCCGCTTTTTTAGACATCAAAGTACTGGACCACGTAATTGTAAGTGATGCGGGGTACTACAGCTTTGCAGATGACGGGCTGCTATAATCAGCGGCTGAAAGACATTTTATAGTCTACTTTTATTTTGCCTGAAGAAATGTCATTGAGCTTTCTTTTCAACAATTGTCTTTTCAACGCCGGCAAATGGTCGATAAACAGTTTACCTTCAATATGGTCGTATTCATGCAATATAACGCGGGCAGTAATGCCGGTATAGGTATCGGTATGTGTTTGGAAGTTCTCATCTTCATATTCGATAGTAACCGATTCAGCACGGGTGATATCTTCTCTTATCTTAGGTATACTTAAACAACCTTCGTTGTAAGCCCAGGGTTTACCATTCAACTCTTTTACGTAGGCATTAATAAATACTTTTTTAGCGCCCTCATCGCCCGGGTATTCCTGTTTTTCTTCATCATCTTCCATTGCTTCGAAGATCTGCAATGAATCTACCACAAACAATCTTATTGATTTATTAATCTGAGGCGCTGCCAAACCCACGCCATTACTGGCATACATGGTTTCCCACATGTTGGAAATCAATTCTTGTAAGCCGGGATAATCAGGCCCTATCTCTTCTGCTACTTTTCTTAAAACGGGATTGCCGTAAGCTACTATTGGGAGAATCATGGCGGCAAAGGTACTGATTATTGAGAATAGGTAGTAATGGGTGATGAATGATGACTAATAAATTGCGAACGGTACCCCTTAATACGCTGCCCTGCCTAAATACTCCTGCAACATAATAGTAGCGGCAATTTCATCTACCAGCGCCTTGTTACGCCTTTGCATCTTTTTAAGCCCCATTTCCAGCATTGCATCCTTTGCCATTTTGGAAGTATAACGTTCATCTACCGTCTCCAGGGGCATTTGAGGAAAGTGTTTTTTCAGGTCCTTAATGGCTTTCGCAACCAGCGGCGTAGCATGTGTATCCGTATCGTCCCAGTTTTTGGGCATACCAATAATGATCTTTTCGACAGGTTCTTTAGTAAAGTAATCTTTTAAAAAAGGTATCAACTGTTTGGATTCGACAGTAGTTAACCCCGTGGCTATAATCTTTAAAGGATCTGTTACTGCTATTCCTGTTCTTTTCGAACCATAATCGATACAGAGCAATCTTGACATGAGTTAAGGATTTACAGACTGGTAATGATGAACAAATAAATCTATAACTACGAAAACTGCAAACACCACCGAAGCGATCCCGTTAGCCGTCATAAAGGCCAGGTTGACCCGGCGCAGATCGTTGGGCTTAACAATACTGTGCTGATAAAAAAGCATGCCGGCAAAAACGGCAATACCACCCCAGTACAACCATCCAAACTGCCCCATAAAGCCGGCGGCGATCACGCAGGCTGCGCTTAATACGTGCAATAACTCAGAAACACGCAAAGCTTTCTTTTTGCCCAACACCGAGGGAATGGAGTACAGGTCGTTGCTTTTGTCAAATTCCTCATCCTGCAGGGCATAAATGATATCGAAGCCACTTACCCAGAAGATCACGGCGAAAGAAAAAAGTATAGGCAATAAGTCGAAACGCCCTGTTACCGCCAGGTAAGCGCCTATGGGGGCCAAAGACAATCCCACCCCCAGTACCAGGTGACATAAAGGAGTAAAACGCTTGGTATAGCTGTATCCCAATACCACTGCCCGCGCAATGGGAGAAAGATAAAAGCAAATGGAATTGATAAAATAAGTACAGATAACAAACAGGAGTGAGTTAATAATGGTAAACCATAAAACCCTGTCGGCCTTTAATATGCCGGCTGGAATTTCCCTCACTGCGGTACGCGGATTCCTGGCGTCAAAGCTTCTGTCCAGATAGCGGTTAAAAGCCATGGCCGCGCTGCGGGCAAAGATCATACAACCTACAACCAGCAGCAATCTTAACAATATCTGCTCAACAGTTTGTGGATAGCCCGCAAAAAAATCTCCGGACAATTCAGCAGACCAATAACCAGGACTGGAAGACCCCAATGAGAACAAATAATCATAGGATGTGATACCCAGGAAAAACCCAATAATGGCAAAAGGCATTGCAAAAATGGTATGCGAAAATTTTATAAGACTTAAGTATTTTTTAGCTGTTGACATGCTGCTCCCTTTTTAAAATTCTGCTCACCAACTCCCATAACACAACGCCGGCTGCCGTAGCAATGTTCAGGGAGTGTTTCATGCCCAGTTGCGGT
>JBQGCI010000167.1:0-6162 GCA_052038405.1 Acinetobacter pittii | reverse complement strand
GCCCGAACCGGCAGCGGTGTCGATAACTCAGGTTACTTTACCTGGAGACAAACCTATGCGTCGAACAATGATCAAACAGGCATTGCGGGCATAGACCACGTAAGAGCTCAGATAGCAGTGGCAGAAAACGGGTTAGCCAATACAGGCATCAGTTGGGAAAGGGGCAGTAAATTCAATGCCGGGTTTGATATTGCATTATTTAAAAATCATTTATCCCTGAACGCGGATTTTTATCGTGATGTTTACTCTGATCTGTTGCAGATCAGAGGTAAAAGCATTGCACTATTAGGCACTGCCTATCCCTGGGAAAATATAGGGAAGAATTTGTACACCGGTGGGGAATTGCAGGTTACCTATCAAAACAATATCGCTGCATTTAATTATTTTTTTACAGCTAACGGATCTCTTGAAAAGAATAAGGCGCTTTTTATGGATGAACAGCAACGGGACTATCCGTGGAACGTAGCCACCGGAAGGCCTGTTAATACAAGATTTGGCTATATAGCCGATGGTTTCTTTCAAACTGATGAAGAAGCGCAATCGGGTGCGGTGATTGCCGGATATGAAATAAAGGCGGGCGATATCAAATTTAAAGATTTGAATGGCGACGGCATGATCGATCAGTTTGATCAAACGGCTATTGGAACAGATAAACCTTTGTTGTATTATGGGCTTACAACGGGCTTCAATTACAAAGGACTGGGCTTTAGCATTTTGCTGCAGGGAGTTAAGAACAGGGATTTGTATATCGATAACTGGAACACTGAAATTCTAAGAGCTAACGGACAGGTTTATGGCCAGATGTATGAACATCTTTTAAACAGGTGGACACCGGAAACAGCTGCCATAGCCACCTACCCGAGATTAAAGGCAAACGGAGGTTTCGGTGATGGCTATTCATTGAGCAGTAGCACGTTCTGGATGCATTCCGGAGATTACTGGCGAATTAAAAATGTTAATCTGCAATACACTTTTCCTTTCAACTGGACTTCGCGCTTCAAAGTATCAGCTATTACTGCATTTGCTAATGCTCAAAACCTTTTCACCTGGGCGGCGTACGATCGGGTAGACCCTGAAGTGGGGTATGGTGCCTATCCCATACAGAAGGTGTATAATATGGGTGTCAACATCAAATTTTAGGAGACCTGTTAAATAAAAGATATGATAAAAAATATTCCCTATAAAGTCTTGCTGGCAATTTCGCTGATAGCCGTGTCTTGTGCAAAAAATATAGAGAAGATTCCACTGGAATTAAATACCATCGAGTATATTTTCGATAAGGACGATTCGCTGGGTGTAAATGCAGAGCGCTTTCTGAGCGGTGTTTACAATACCATTCCGAAAGGTTTTAATCGTGTCGCATCCGATCTGCTGGATGCGGCATCCGATGATGCGATTTCCTCGGCTACAGGAAGCAATGATGTATTTCGCCTGGCAACCGGGGGGTATACATCTGCAGCTTTTCCTGGGGGCGAAAACTTTTGGGCTACCGGCTATTCGGGCATCAGGAAGGCGACTATTTTTATTTCCAATATCGATATCGTTCCCATCAAAAAAACGGTTAGCCCCGGCTTTTTAAAAAAACATGCTTACAAGGCCGAAGCCCGATTTATCAGGGCACTGCTATATTTTGAGCTTTTAAAACGTTATGGCGGTGTACCCCTTGTAGGTGATGATATCCGAACCTTAGATGATAATATTCAATTGCCACGTAACTCGTTTAAAGAATGCGTTGATTATATTGTAGGTGAATGCGATCAGATAAAAGACAGCCTCAGAACCATAGCGCAAACGAAGGCAACCGGCGAATATCACTCAGTTACCAAAGGAGCCTGCCTGGCTTTGAAAGCGAGGGTATTATTGTATGCGGCGAGCCCTTTGTTTAATGGTGGTAACATAGACGCCGGTAACGATAAAACAGGATATACTGATTTTGCTGCTAACCGGTGGAAGCTTGCCGCAGATGCCGCCAAAGAATTGATGAGCAGAAATGAATATGACCTGGTTCCGGCAACCTTTTCTGACATCTTTATTACGGTTGATGGTATGGGCGGAAAAATCAATAAGGAAGTCATTTTTGTGAGAGAAGAAAGCCAAAGCACCAATCTGGAAGTAAATAATGCACCGGTTGGATATTCTCCCGGTACTGCAAACGGCATTACAAGCCCTACGCAGGAGCTGGTAGATGCTTTTCCCATGAAAAACGGCCTTAAGATTGACGACCCCAACTCAGGATACGATTTAGGTAACCCCTATAATAACAGGGATCCCCGCCTGGACATGAGCATTTTTTATAATGGTCATCAATGGCTGAATACCTCGCTTGAAACTTTTGAAGGTGGCAGAAGTCATCCGGGAACATTGAATGTTGAAACAAGAACAGGGTACTACATGAGGAAGTTTCTGGGAGCTTTTGAAGCCACCAACAATTTTGCAAGTGTATACCACGATTTTATCCTTTTTCGCTACGCCGAAGTGCTCCTGAATTTTGCTGAAGCACAAAATGAATTTGCGGGGCCGGATGCGGAAGTGTACCAGGTACTGACAAACCTGAGAAGGCGCGCTGGTATTGACGCCGGTGCTAATGGAATGTACGGGCTGAAACCGGGCATGACAAAGGATGAAATGCGTGAAGCACTCCGAAATGAACGACGTATAGAGTTGGCCTTTGAAGAGCACCGGTTCTGGGATATCCGAAGGTGGAAAACTGCTGAAACGGTTGCTAATACACCGTTGCACGGGATGAGTATCACCAGGGGCTCTTCGGGCAGACTTACTTATAGCAAGGTAGCGGTGTTAACGCCGGTGTTTACGAAAAGGCAGTATTTGTATCCCATACCGTATGACGAAGTAGTTAAAAATCCCAAGATGGTTCAAAATCCGGGTTGGCGATAGGTTCAGGTGGAAATTTAATTAGTAAACTGCTTTAATTGCTCAATATGCATCGAATATATTTTTTACTCCTTTTTGTATTTATATCGACTACTGTGTTTGCCCAGACAAAAAGGGTGTCAGGCATCGTTAAGAACGACACGGGGCCTTTGGAAGGTGTCTCTGTAACCATTAAGGGATCGGAAGGAGGTGCTACTACCGACCGGGAAGGACGATTTTCTATTTCGGTGGCTGATCATAAGATTCTTGTTTTTACACTTGTTGGTTACCTCACATTTGAGGCGCTGGCAGAAGACGGCAAAGAAATGGATATTATACTCCAGCCCAGCCAGCTCGGCATGGATGAAGTGGTAGTAGTGGGATATGGTACCAGGAAGCGGGTAACCAATACCGGTGCTACCAGTTCTATATCTGCCGATGCGATCCGAACTGTCCCCACAGCTAATGTGCAGAATGCGCTTACCGGTCGTTTACCCGGCTTTTTTTCTCAGCAGCGATCTGGGCAGCCGGGAAGAGATGCCTCCGATTTTTTTATCAGAGGTATCAGTTCTCTTAATCCCGATGGCAATAAACCCTTGATTATTGTAGACGATATAGAATTTACTTATGAACAGCTGGCGCAAATAAATGTAAATGAGATAGAAAATATTTCTATTCTTAAAGACGCATCCACTACAGCCATATATGGGATCAAAGGAGCCAATGGTGTATTGATCGTAACTACACGGCGGGGTGTATCCGGCAGGCCCAAAATAAATGCAAGGTTTGAGGGAGGGTTACAGAGTCCGGTGCGTAAACTGAAGTTTTTGGATTCGTATCGTAGTGTGCTGCTTGAAAATGAAGCTTACACGAATGATGGTCTGAATCCTCCTTTTTCGCAGAAAGATGTGGAGCATTTTAGAACCGGTGATGATCCTTATGGGCATCCCGATGTAAACTGGTATGAGGCAATCTTTAAACCGTATTCGCTGCAAACCAATGCCAACGTTGATGTATCGGGAGGAAACGATGTAGTAAAATATTTCGTATCCGGTGGTGGCTTTCTGCAAAATGGAGCACTAAAGGATTTTTCCGATCCGCGAAACGAGCTGAATAACAACTATTACTTTCGCCGCTATAACTTTAGAAGTAACCTTGATATAAAAGCGTCAAAAAGCCTGTCGGTTCGATTGGATGTCACCGCCCGGTTTGGAGATGTCAATCAGCCTCACGCGCAGAATATCGTTTCTGAAATCTACAACTTCAAAAAGATACGGCCCTATTCTGCGCCTTTCTTAAACCCTAATGGGAGTTATGCCTATGACAGATATAACCCTGGTAATCTTTCCACGCTCAATGCCCGGCTCGCTAATAGCGGTTACCAGCGAGATAAAAGAAGCGACCTGAATGTACTATTTGGTATAGTCGAAAAACTGGATATGATTACTCCAGGACTTTCATTCAGTGGCCGCCTCGCTTATGCCAGTACGGAGCTGGCTTCGCGCCAGTTGTTCAGAGGAGGTGTTTTAGAAGGTTATTCTCCACCGTCATATTACTATAACCCTGTGGATCAAACTTACACGCTGGATCCGCGTGGTCAGTACCAGCTTACGGGATATACGCTGGTAGGCGTTACCGATGACTACAACAAAAATATCAACCTGCAGGGCTTTTTAAATTATGACAGAACATTTAAAGAGCACCATTTTACCTCACTACTATTGTTCAATCGTCAAAGCTTTACTGATCAGCATGCCGCTTCAGTCCCCAATAAATTTCAGGGCTATAGTTTTAAATTAGGCTATGACTACCTTCAACGGTACCTTCTGGATTTCAATTTGGGTTATAACGGTTCGGACAGGTTTCAGTCAGACCGGCGTTACGGAGTTTTTCCAGCCATTGGATTGGGGTGGAACATTAATAAAGAACGCTTCTTTAATATTAAGGGCGTTAACCTCTTAAAGCTGCGCGGTTCCTATGGGGTGGTAGGCTCTGATCATGTATTTGGCAACCGGTACCTGTATAACCAGCAATATAATGAAGGCCCGGGTTATCCCTTTGGCGAAAGCACCGTTATTGGCTATCCGTCCGTTCTGGAAGGAGATTTGGGTAACAACAATGTAACCTGGGAAAAAGCCAGAAAGCTGGATATAGGGTTAGACCTGAATTTGTTTGATGACAAAATATCCATGACAGTAGATTATTTTAGGGATATCAGGTACCATCAGCTTATTTCGAGAGGCTCGATCTCGCAGATATTAGGGATAGGTACCGCCAGGTTCAATATGGGTGAGGTATTGAACACAGGTTTTGACGGACAGATATCTTATCGCAATCATATCAGGGATTTTCAATATAATATAACTGCTGTTTTTTCTTACGCGAAAAACAAGATTTTGTACCAGGATGAGGCGGCGCCGGCTTTTCCCTGGTTGTTGCGTACAGGATACCCCATTGGCCAGCAATTCGGATATACCTATCTGGGATTTTACAAAGATGCAGCCGACATTGAGAACAATGCAAAACCTTTTGTTCCCGTGCAGCCTGGAGATTTAAAATACAAAGACCTTAACAACGATGGTGTCATCGATGAAAATGATATGGCTGCTATAGGTAAACCAAATTTACCTAATACAACTGCCGGTCTCACATTGGGCGCCAGTTATAAAGGTATCAGCTTGAATATTTTATTTCAGGGTTCTTTTAATTATAGCTTTTCCGTTCAGGGTACCGGTATTGAGCCGTTCCAGAGCCAGTTTCAACCTGTACACGAGTTAAGGTGGACTCCCGCTACCTCAACTGATGCCCGGTTCCCCCGGTTAACAACCAACTCAGGCTCGGTGAACAGTCCTGCATCCTATTTATCCGATTTTTGGTTGCTTGATGCCATGTATGTACGTTTAAAAACCGTAGATCTCGGTTATCAGTTACCCAACAGATTATTGCCTTTTGGAATTAATAATGCAAGGCTATACACCAGTGCCTACAACCTGTTTACATTTACCAACTACAATCTTTACCAGCAGGATCCCGAGGTAACCAGCAATACCGCAGGCGATGCATACATGAATCAGCGTGTTATTAATGTAGGATTACAGATCGGATTTTAGAACAAGAAGAAAATGTTTTTCACCGGTAATGGACAAAATACTGAAAGAAAATCGACACAAGTTGTTTGTTTCTCTTCTAAACCTTTTTTTGATAAGGGGCATTAGATCCTAATTAAAAAAGTGCCTGATCATGATCTTGGCAGGCGGAAATTTAAGATGCAATTTGTCTGTCAAAAGTGTC
>JBQGCI010000166.1:0-4076 GCA_052038405.1 Acinetobacter pittii | reverse complement strand
TATCGGTTCGATGCCTACCGCACATTTATCGTTGAAAGAAACACAACCATCACCTATCAGCCTGGCACTGTGCAGGAAGTTGTAGATCATTACCGGCTTAAATACATTCAGCTCAAAATGACCATTGGCGCCACCCACGCTTATCGCCACATCGTTGCCCATTACCTGTGCAGCAATCATAGTTAAAGCCTCACATTGGGTAGGATTTACTTTACCGGGCATGATGGAAGAGCCCGGCTCATTATCCGGGATAAAGATCTCGCCAATACCACTGCGCGGACCGCTGGACAACATGCGGATATCGTTCGCGATCTTCATCAGGCTTACTGCAACTGTTTTCAAAGCGCCGTGTGCCTCCACAATGGCATCATGAGCCGCCAATGCTTCAAATTTATTTTCTGCCGTTTTAAAAGGCAGCTTGGTTAGGCGCGCTATTTCTGCAGCTACATTTACATCATACCCTTCCGGCGTATTGATGCCGGTACCTACAGCAGTACCACCCAGGGCCAGCTCGCTCAGGTGCGGCAACGTATTTTTAATAGCTTTTAAGCCATGGTCTAATTGAGACACATAACCGCTCAGCTCCTGTCCTAAAGTCAGTGGTGTAGCGTCCATAAAATGGGTACGTCCGATCTTCACCACTTTCATATATTGCTTGCTCTTCTTCTTCAGGGTGTCGCGCAGCTTTTCAATACCTGGTATGGTTATTTCCACCAGTATTTTATAGGCGGCAATGTGCATGGCCGTCGGGAATGTATCGTTACTGCTCTGGCTTTTATTTACATCATCGTTCGGGTGCAGGAATTTTTCTTTATCGGTGAGCTTACCGCCATTCAGCACATGGCCCCTGTAAGCTACCACTTCATTCACATTCATATTGCTTTGCGTACCACTACCGGTTTGCCATACTACCAGCGGAAACTCCGCATCCAGCTTGCCCTCCAGGATTTCATCACACACTTTTCCGATCAGCACACTCTTGTTCTTAGGTAATACTTTGGCCTTTTGATTGGTAATAGCGGCAGCTTTCTTCAGGTAAGCAAAGGCGCGGATAATTTCTTTCGGCATTTTGTTAGTATCCTGCGCTATTTTAAAATTCTCAATAGAACGCTGGGTTTGCGCGCCGTAAAAAGCCTGTGCCGGCACTTTTACTTCTCCCATCGTATCCTTTTCAATCCTGTATTCCATAATTGTTTAAAAAATTTATTTAATATGAGATGCTAACAAAGGTATTATTTACACCCATTCATACTGCATTATTTTTATAGTAAGTGCACCAAACATACATAGCGCAAGGAAAAACAGGATGGTGTGTCTGTATTAATTCAGTAATTTCATTGAAGACAGTCATGAAGTACTTTGTTATTATATTAGTTGTTATAGCCGCACTTGGTTACTACGCTTTAACCGTTACCAGGAACGCGGGACCGGCTAGCAACTCGGCCGAAACGGTCCCGGCAGATACACTGCTACGGAATGAAGATTCCTTGTTGAGCAGCGCTGCTAAAGTTGGGACAGCCGACTCCAGGCTACCGCTGGATTCCGTGGTTGATTTTGCAGAAACCTTGCTGGGCATACCTTATTTATATGCTTCAAGTGATCCGGCAAAAGGCTTCGATTGTTCGGGCTTTATTACCTATGTGTTCAATCATTTCAATGTAGAAGTACCCCGGTCTTCCATTGATTTCACCGACAAAGGCATTACTGTTAGCCTGCAGGCTGCTCAACGGGGAGACCTGATACTTTTTACCGGAACCGACACGGCATCAACAGTGGTAGGACATATGGGTATTGTAACGGGTAATACCGACACCTTAAGGTTTATCCATTCCAGTTCGGGCAAGGCTGACGGCGTTACGATTTCCCCGCTTAACGAGTATTACGCTTCAAGGCTGGTAAAAATCATTTCTGTTAAGAACGGGTTGTAGCGTACAGGTTATTGCTCGCTCACTTTTCAACATCACGGCATACACATAGCTAAAGCTCCTTCGGTTTGCAACACCATTGCAATAATAAGTAACGATTCTGCAACCTCGTTTTAATAATACTCAAAGCCAGGAGTTCGCCTATTTCAACCTTGCAATAACTTTGCATGTTATAATAGTGAGTTATGGAAACCAATAAAAAAATACAATGGAAAGTGGAGGGTATGGACTGTGCCACCTGCGCACTTACCATTAATAAATACCTGAATAAAGAAGGGGCTAAGGATGTAAAAGTAAATTTTGCCACCGGGGATGTTAGCTTTGAAAACAGCAGCAACCTGGCGGTCGACAAGATCACAAAAGGTTTGGCCGACCTGGGCTACACAGTGGCTGGAGAATCTTCCCACCATGATCATGCGCACGGCCACGACCATGACAACCGCAAAACTGGCTTTTTAAAAAACAATGCCCAACGCTTCTGGTTTTGCCTCCCCTTTACACTGATCCTGATGCTGCACATGACACCTGCCCTGCATCATAGCTGGATCATGCAACCTTACGTACAGCTGGTATTGAGCTTGCCGGTTTACATCGTCGGTATGTCCTTCTTCGGCGTAAGCGCCTGGAAGAGCATTCGCAATGGCATGCCGAATATGAATGTATTGATCGCCATCGGCGCCACGGCTGCTTTTGTGTATAGCTTGTATGGCACTCTAACCGGCCAGGATGCCTATATATTTTACGAAACCGCTGCAACGGTGATCACCCTGGTATTCCTGGGTAATTTCATCGAAGAAAAAGCGGTGGACTCCACACAGGCACAATTAAAGAAATTATCCGAAAGCCAGGTGGTAATGGCCAATATGATCGCTTACGATAATGAGCACAATGAAAATGTATTTCCGGTTGAGACCAGCTCATTGCACACCGGTGACCTGATCCTGATCAAGAGCGGTGAGCAGATACCTACAGATTGCAAGATCCTCTGGGGAGATGTGAGTGTAAACGAAGCCATTGTTACCGGGGAAAGCGCACCCGTACAAAAAGGCTACAAGCAGGAGCTTATTGGCGGCAGCGTGGTTACAGACGGCACCGTAAAAGCCCAGGTAACGGCAGTTGGAAAAGACACGGTTTTGGCCGGTATCATTAATATGGTACAGGAAGCACAGGGCGAAAAGCCTCCGGTGCAGCAAATGGCTGATAAGATCAGCGCCATATTTATACCGGTAGTATTGGGCATTGCAGCCACTACCTTAGTGGTCAACTGGATCGTATTGCAGGAATTTACGCCTGCGCTGATGCGCGCTATCGCGGTGCTGGTCATTGCCTGTCCCTGTGCGATGGGACTGGCTACACCTGCAGCTATTGCGGTGGGACTGGGACGTGGCGCCCGTAATGGCATTCTCTTTCGTAATGCCACCAGCCTGGAGAATTTTAAAAATATCGGGCAGGTAGTATTTGATAAAACCGGCACGCTCACCACAGGGCAATTTGCGATCACCGATTATAAAATACTGGACAATCGCATTGATGAACCCGCATTTCAGTTACTGGTTTATTCGATGGAAAAATATTCCAATCACCCCCTAGCAAAAGCGCTGGTGAAAGAATGGAAAACCAGGGGCGAAATACGCTGGCAAAAAATAGAAGAAATAAAAGGTGAAGGTATGCGGGCGCTGGATAAAGCAGGCAATGAATACAGGGCCGGATCTTATAAAATAGCGGCACACTTAACAAAGGATGACGGTCATAATATTTATGTATTGGAGAACAATATCCTGATCGGCTATATTAATGTAGCAGATGAGTTAAGGCCGGAAGCTAAACAGGTAGTGAGCTATTTTCACCGGAAAGGTATTAAGACCGTGTTGTTGAGTGGTGATCAACAATCCAAAGCCCAACATATTGCTAATACGCTGGGTATCGATGAGGTGATTGCCGAGAAAACGCCGGAGCAAAAGCTACAGATCGTTGCACAAAAAAATGCGGAAACACCCACAGCCATGGTGGGTGACGGTATCAATGATGCACCAGCCCTGGCCAAAGCCACCATTGGTATTAGCATGAGTGATGCCTCCCAGATAGCTATGCAAACCGCACAAGTAGTTTTAATGAACCATGGGTTGAAAAACCTGCCTATGGCATTAGGCC
>JBQGCI010000165.1:0-4244 GCA_052038405.1 Acinetobacter pittii | reverse complement strand
TCAGCATTATCGTCCTCCAGCCAACGGTAAGGATCATCCACTTTTGTTCCGAAGTAGTCGTCGGTAACTATTTTCTTTTCAGTAACTGGATACTGAATCTGAGCCTGCATTTCCATCGTTGTAAATATCGCAATAAGCGGTAAAAGCTGCTTCATATGCATTTGTTTAAAATATGTTCAAAAATATCTATTTAAAATCTATTTTATTTACCGGTCATCAAAAATCAAATTACATCAAAGTGTTTTATACACACAACGGGATTTTTAATATATTTGAAGCTTACAATTATAAAAACCAATATGCAACAAAGTATTTTAATTCTTGCTGCGGGCGGTCCCGCTCCCGGCATTAACAGTGTTATTAGCTCCGTATCGAAGATCTTTTTAAAAGGCGGATACAAAGTAATTGGCCTGCACGATGGTTACAAAAACCTTTTTACTGGAAAAGCGTCGACTGTAGATATAGATTTTGAACTGGCTGACAGTGTGCTGACAAGAGGTGGCTCTGTATTAAGAATGAGCCGGTATAAACCTAAAAACGAAGAATTTACGCAGGATTTCTTCGTGAACAACAATGTAAAATTACTGGTAACGATTGGTGGCGATGATACAGCTTCTACAGCGAACCGTATTTCCCAGTTTTTAACAGAGAACAAATTCCCTATTCAGAATATACACGTTCCAAAAACAATCGATAATGATCTTCCGCTGCCAGACAATCAACCAACGTTTGGTTACCAGAGCGCAACTGAAGAAGGCGTGAGGATTACGAAAACTGTTTATGAAGATGCAAAAACATCGGCAAACTGGTTCGTAGTATCTGCAATGGGTCGCGAAGCGGGCCACCTGGCATTCAGCATTGGCAGCTCCTGCCATTTGCCTATGATCGTAATGCCGGAAATGTTTACCAAAGCCACCTTAAATTTTGATAACATTACCAAACTGATCGTTTCAGCTATTTTAAAAAGAAAGATCCTCGGCATCAACTATGGCGTGGCCATTGTAAGCGAAGGCATCTTCCATTTTATGAGCGATGAGGTGATCAAAGAATCAGGCGTTCAGTTTAGTTACGATGCGCACGGCCACCCTGAGCTGGGTAATGTAAGTAAAGCGCATATCTATAACGTTTTACTGCAAAATAAACTAAAAGAATTAGGCCTTGACATTAAATGCCGCCCTGTGGAATTAGGCTACGAACTGCGTTGCTTACCTCCTGCTGCATTTGATTTACAGTATTGCACCATGCTGGGAACCGGTGTTAAAAAACTATTTGACCAGGGATTAACCGGCTGTGTGGTAACCGTAAACAATAAAGGGGAAGTAAATCCGTTGTTCTTAAAAGATGTAACGGGTGAGAACGGTAAAGTAAAAACAAGACTGGTAAATATTGAAGATGCCAAGACCAAAATGGTATTGGAAGACAATCTGCAGTATTTAACAGAAGAGGATGTAGAAGCAGCTAAACAGTTCGTGAGCAATCCGGAAGAGTTTGTGTTTTCAACCATCTTAAACTGGAATTAATTAACAGATAATAGTGTAAGAGCTGCAAAAGTGCGGCTCTTATGCTTTATAAAAGCCCGGTTATCAAACGATAAACAAATAACCACTCAAAATATTATGGCTAAAAAATTAGCATCTACAAAAAAAACAGCTACCAATAAAATTGCAAAACCGGATCAAACTTTTGCAAGAACTAAAATTGTGGCAACCGTAGGCCCTGCGTGTAATACCTACGACAAACTGCTGGCGCTGGTAAAAGCTGGTGTAAACGTGTTCAGGTTGAACTTTTCTCACGGAGCGCATGAGGAAAAGAAAAACATTATTGAATATATCCGGGAAATCAACCGCAAAGAAGGCACTCACGTTGCTATATTGGGAGACTTACAGGGTCCCAAATTGCGCGTAGGCGAAATTGAAGGTGGCGGCATGCCCGTAAGCCCTGGTGATAAATTCATTTTCACCAGTCAGAAAGTGATCGGTAATAAAGAAAAGCTTTATATACACTACCCCAATTTCCATACAGACGTAAAAGTGGGTAATAAGATTATGATCGACGACGGGAAACTCGAAGTGGTTGTAAAAAAGATATTACCTAATAACGACGTGCAGGTGGAAGTGTTACTCGGAGGATTTATTTCTTCTAAAAAAGGAGTCAACCTGCCTGATACCAAAATCTCTTTACCTGCTTTAACTCCTAAAGACCTGGCAGATCTTGACTTTATTATTCAACAGGAACTGGATTGGGTAGCGTTAAGCTTTGTTCGCCAAACAGAAGATATCAAGAAGCTGAGAAAGATATTAGATAAGAAGAAGAGCCGCAGCAAGATCATTGCTAAAATAGAAATGCCTGAAGCGATTCCTAATATCCGCGATATCATCAATGCATCGGATGCCATAATGATTGCACGTGGAGACTTGGGTGTGGAGCTTCCGGTTGAAAAAGTGCCTTTGATCCAAAAGAATATTATTAAAAAGTGTATTCACCGTGCCAAGCCGGTAATTGTGGCTACGCAGATGATGGAAAGCATGATTGACCGCACCAAGCCTAACCGTAGTGAAATTACGGATGTGGCCAACGCGGTACTGGAAGGCGCTGATGCAGTGATGTTAAGTGGTGAAACGGCTACCGGTTTACACCCGACATTGGTAGTAGAAACCATGCGCAAAATTATCGTTGAGATTGAGCGTACAGAATACAACTATGACCTGGATGAGGTATTGCAGCCACAGCCACATTCTCCTACCCTTACCAGCGATGCGGTTTGTTACAATGCCTGTCACCTGGCCAAAGATGTAGCAGCGAACGCTTTGATTGGTATGACCCAAAGCGGGTACACCGGCTTCATGCTCAGCAGCTACCGTCCTAAAGTGCCTTTATACGTATTTACCAAGCACCCCGGACTTATCAACCAGATGAGCCTGGCCTGGGGTGTACGCGGATTTTTGTATGACGACGATGAGCGCAGCCTGGATACTATCTTTTCTGAGCAGATCGAAATCTTAAAAACCAATGGGTACCTGAAAAAAGGAGATATTGCTGTAAGCACCGGCAGTACACCGGTACATTTAAAAATACCTACCAATACGATTAAGATCAGCAAGATCGAACAGTAATTAAACATGTTGACATAAGTGAACGCCACTCTTAAAAGGGTGGCGTTTTTTATGCAATTGGTAAGGGCCACAGATGCACAAATAATTTCTGGGCTATTGTTAGTGTTTTTGAGGCTGACCCGGAGTTATGAGCGTCTCGGATAGGTGATCGAGACAACATATCGTTTATGCTATGCTCAAGCTATTAAAAAAGATTCACGGCCGACCCTTTTACCAACATCAAATGAATCACTTTCATGCCATCTACATCCTGTAACGAAACGTGAATATCCAGATCAAACGCACTAAATTTTTTGATTTAAAATACACACAACGGCATTGTCCAAAGAATCAGTAGTCGAGAATGGAAAATCCAGGTTAGGCAACCTCGCTTTTATCTTTCCAATCGATGAAGTTTTTTTTACCGAAAAACCATACCCAACACGAATCATTGTATTAGTAAGTGCCTCACAAGGCACAATTTCATAAAAAGCTAATTTTATTTTATCTTTGACCAATGAGAAAATTCTTTGCTAACTATGTAATTTTCATACTGCTTATTGCCGCTTGTGGAAAAGAAAAGCATGCTCCGACTGTTGCCACAATGCTAAATATCGGTTTGGAAAAGACAACACTTGCTCCCAGGGACACTACTTTTTCCGTAAACATTTCCAGTAATACCGATTGGGAAATTTTACCATTGCCTGGTTGGTTAGCTGTCGATCAAAAGGCGGGGTCGAACAATGGCCGGATAACATTTAAGGTGAACGAAAACAAGGACGACTCAATCAGAACGTTTTCTGTAACAGTTAGAGCAAAAGATGTAAACAGGAAACTTCGAATTGATCACATGCCTTATCTAAAATTGAAAAGAGCCATCGGACTTCCAGGTAATGCACTTAATAAAATCATTGATTCTGTTCGTCTGGAATTTAATCAACCAGTAACTCTGAATTCGATAAGGTCTACCTATAATTTATGTTTGTCAGATATTCAATATAATTACAAAGACTCCAACAGCACGATTCAATTTTCGTATGCCTGCGGTGCAATGGGAGGTGAGTATCCATTTACCATCTCTGCCAAGAGCCAGTTTAATGAAACGCTTACTGAGAATATCAAGGCCGGCTTCTATACAAAGCGCATTAATCT
>JBQGCI010000164.1:0-11051 GCA_052038405.1 Acinetobacter pittii | reverse complement strand
TTACCATTTTTACGGGTCTCGATTTAGACGTGACTGATGCGGACGCTGATTTAGATCATGATCACCCCGAAACGCAACATAGCGGAGACAGTGCCTGGGACAGTGTTTTGAAATTCTTTTATATCGGGGAGCTGCCGATCCTGTTTATCCTGTCGTTAGTAAGCATTTTTATGTGGCTCATTTTGGTAAACGTTACGCCTTTACTGGGATGGGAGGATAAATGGATTGGATTTGTATTATACCTGCCTGCGTTTATTGCGGGTCTTTTATTAACAAAGGTAGTGGCAATGCCTTTTTTAAAGCTGTACCGGATGTTCAATCATAAAGGCGAGCAGAGCATTGACTTCATTGGTAAAGTAGGTACCGTAGTGGCGGGTATCAGGCAAAACAAAATCGGGCAGATAGAAATAAAACATGAAAGCGATGTGATAAGGGTATATGCCAAATCGATGACCGATGAAGAATATAAAACCGGGGAACAGGTGATTATATTAGAAGCCTCATCTGACGAAAAATTTTATTTCGTACAATCTTACAACCTATAACTATTAAAACAACTCAATTTATGAATTACTCGTTCTACATTACTGCTGCTTTCTTAGTGCTTGTCGTTATCGGGCTTATTTTCTGGCTCATTTCGATGTACAAAAAAGTAAGTCAGGGTAAAGTGCTCATCCGTACCGGCCAGGGTGGTGTAAAAGTATTTTTCAATGCCGGCCTGGTCATTCCCATTTTACACAAACAAGAGGTGATGGACATCTCCGTAAAAAAACTGGATATAGAGCGCATGGGCCGGGAAGGGCTGATCTGTAAAGACAATATGCGCGCAGATATCAAAGTGGCCTTTTTCGTGCGTGTTAATAAATCGGTAGATGATATCATCAACGTAGCGCAAACTATTGGCACAGACAGGGCGTCTTCGCATGAAACCTTAACGGATCTCTTTGAATCTAAATTTTCGGAGGCATTAAAAACAGTTGGTAAGAAATTTGATTTCATTGAACTGTATGAAGCTCGTCGCGAGTTTAGAGAAGAGATCATTAATATTATCGGCACCGATTTGAACGGATATGTATTGGATGATTGTGCCATAGATTACCTGGAGCAAACCCGTGTAGAACTATTGGACAGGGAGAATATCCTGGATGCAGAAGGTATCAAGAAAATTACGGAGCTAACCGCGGTGCAAAATATAAAAGCGAACCAGATCCGCAGGGATGAAGAGCGTACTATAAAAAAGCAGGATGTGGAAACCCGGGAAGCTATATTGGAATTAGAGCGCCAGTTAAAAGAGAAAGAAGAATCGCAGCGCAGGGAAATTGAAAATATAAAATCGCGTGAGCAGGCCGAAATTGATTCGGTGAAAGAAACGGAGCGCCTGCGTTCAGAAAGGATAAGGATACAAACTGAAGAGCAATTGCTGATACAGGAAGAGAATAAATTAAGGCAGGTGATTATTGCTGCCAAGAACAAAGAGCGTGCGGAAGCAGTAGAAACAGAACGTGTATTAAAAGATAAATACCTGGAGTTAACCGAGCGCGAACGTGTGGTGGCTTTGGCAGGTATTGAAAAAGATAAGGCCGGTGAGATCGAAAAGAAAAACATCCAGGATGCCATTCGTGAAAGAGTTGCTTTAGAAAAAACCGTAGTAGAAGAGCAGGAGAAAATAAAAGATGTGCAGGTGTTGAAAGAAGCCAACCGTTCGAAAGAGGCTGCGGTGATTAGGGCCAGCCAGGATGCAGAAGCTAAGTTGATTGAAGAAGTAAAGAGAGCTGAATCACAGGAAAAAGCGGCTGCTCACGAAGCTCAGAAAGTATTGATTGAAGCGAATGCCCGCAAAGAAGCTGCAGGCAAAGAAGCGGAGGCGCGTAAAGTAATTGCTGATGCTAAGGCCAAAGAAGAAGCTACAGTAGGTATGTCTGAGGCGCAGGTAATGCTGGCTAAGGCTGAGGCATTGGAAAGACAAGGTTTGGTGGACGCAGCAGTGATTGAAAAAACCGCTATTGCTGAAGCGGCCGGTATAGAAGCCAGGGCAGAAGCCAAACGTAAAGAAGGGCTGGCAGAAGCTGAAGTGATCCGTGAAAAAATTGTAGCGGAAGCAAAAGGTATCGATGAAAAATCACTGGCCATTAAAAAGCTGAATGATGCAGGTAAAGAGCACGAGGAGTTCCGTCTTACCTTGCAGAAGGATAAAGAAATTGCATTGGCTGAGATCCATATCCAGAAAGATATTGCGGAAGCACAGGCTAGCGTATTAGGTGAGGCGTTTAGAAATGCGAAGATCGATATCGTGGGTGGTGATAATACTTTCTTTGATAACGTGGTGCGCCAGGTGTCGAATGGTAAAGGCCTGGATAAGCTGATCGATAACTCGTATCATTTATCACAACTATCCGATAATCTTCTGGGGCAGGGTGATGGTGAAGAAAACATCATTGGTAAGATCCGCAACCTGGCTGATAAATATGATGTCAGCAGCGAGGATGTCAAGAATCTTTCTATAGCAGCATTGGTAGCCCGTATTCAAACATCAGCAACAGGATCAGACAAAGGCTTTTTAAACAACCTCCTCAGCTTTGCCAAAGGTTTGGGTATTGAGAATAAAAAAATACAGCAGCTGAAGGGGTAGGTTTACGGATATAAAATGAAGACGTCATTTCGACCATCTTAGCCAAAGGCTATGAGGGAGAAATCTCTCAAAAGAGGGAGATTTCTCCTCTGTTTCTTTCAGAAACAATCGTCGAAATGACGAAATAAATGGTTGATTCCGTATAACGAAATTGATCAGGGACGGTAAACATCGGGAGCATATTTATTCTTATACTAAAAATTGTTTGGCCCCGTTTCATCGTTTTCGAAGCACAATACTATGTCAGAAAATACTACTGAAATACAAATGGACTCCGGCGCCTATGAAGTCATTCTTCAAAGGCTGCAGGTACAGAAAAATAAAATACTGGAGAATGTTGCGTTGCTGAATAAGGAACGTAAGGAAGTGTTTGGTGCAACAGCATTTGAATTATTAGCGAACCTAAGAATTAATACAGCCAACAACTGTATAGCCAAGGATATTCTGGCTTTGGGCAATCTTTGTATACTGGGCTATAATGTACAGTTTGGCTTAAAGCAGGATATCGGTATCGCTGATGTATTCAGCATTTACCGTTTTGACGGAAAGGAGTTCGTTTCACAAAACCTTTCATTGCTGGAGCAGGAAGAATTCGTGATCGAGTTTAAAAACCTGTATAAGTATTATCGCAATGCTTCTTTTTCCCGCTTTCATGTAAAAGGTAACTTGTTGTACATGGTTTTTCAACAGACCGCCAATGTACAGGATATAAAGGCTTTTAAATGGCTGATAGAAGGCGAGAGCCTGCAGTTCATGGACGGCCGTAGCGCTCATGAAATCAAGTATCCGTCGCAACATGATTTTGAGTGGACGAAAGCTACGCGCGATATGCAGCGCACCGGTAAAAATCCGCATGTATCCATACTCGACCGGGTTTTTGTGGAGACCATTAATGGTGATCTGTCAATTAAGATAGAAGATAATACTGACACGGGTAAAGGTATTTATCATGAGGATGTAGAGCAGAAGGACCAGACATTGGATGACGGCGAGATCTACTATGCTGATCTAGGCAACATCATCCTGTTACGTATTAAGCCTTATCTCGAAGATGATCGGTATTTTATTTTTAATGATCGGCTGAAAACGGTGATGCGCGTGGATACGCTCGCCGATGCCGGATTGCTGTTGCCGGAAGGGCAGGGGGTATTATTATCTAACGGTTATTATTTGCAGAACGGAGAGCATAAGATATTTGACCGTAAGCTGGAGCAGGTGCAATTCAGCGGTCGCATTGATGCACCTAACGGGGAGGATTTTTTGTATGTGTTTTACCAGGAGAATAGCCATAGCTATATCCTTCTTTCCTATAATGTAATTGAGCAGCAGGTACAAACGCCTATTCTTTGTAATGGATTTACCATTTTTGAGAACGGGCAGTTGCTGTATTTCATTGCTGAGAAAGATCCTACACGCCATCACCTGATACAGGTATGGCAAACGCCTTTCACCAAAGAAATGATGCTGAATGAAACCCTGAGCCAGCATCACTTATATAAGATAGGCAACAAGCCGATTGTTCAGGCAATGGCAGAAGTAAGAGAATTGCTGGTATTGCTCGATCAGCCGGATAATTACGAAGGACTGTATGACGATATACTAGATAAAAGCCGGGACATTTACGACTCCTATTTCTGGATGCAGGATAATGGTCATTACCAGTTTGCAGCAGCGCTAACCGATTTGAAACAAATAGCTACCAATGCCATTGATGAGTTCAAAAAAGTAGTGGAGATGCGTTCCAACGCTGCTAAATTGATGGTAGATGCTGAAGAAAAAGTTTCGAAGCTGGTGTTTGATGTGCGCACTTCAAAAAAAGAAACATTGCAGGACTATGTAAAGCTATTGTCGGCCCTGCGATTGTTGAAGGGAGAATTGATCACTTTAAAAAAAGTAGCTTATACCGATGAGGCGGTATTGACGGCACATGAAAAGACACTGACCGAAAAATCGGATGAACTGTCTAAAGCCTGTGTCGAATTCCTGCTCCGCGACGATGCTTTGCAGCCCTACCAGTTGCAGATACAGCAATTGCGGGAAGCCTTACCGCAGGCTGTAAAAGTGGTAGAAGTAAAGGCACTGGAACAGCAAAGTACGGATATCGCCGGCGCATTGGAAATGTTGATTGATATCATCAATCAATTAAAAATTGATGATGCTTCACAGTCGGCAAAAATTATTGAAAACATATCGCAGTTGTTTTCCAGCTTAAATCAGCTACGCACACAGATACAGAATCAACGCAATGAGCTTAACAAGAAAGAATCACAGGCCGAGTTCCAGGCGCAAATGACCTTGTTGGATCAGTCTATTATCAACTTCCTAGACATGGCGGATAGCGCCGAAAAGGTAAATGAGTATTTGTCTAAATTAACGATACAATTAGAGGAGATCGAAATGCGCTTTGCGGACTGGGATGAAGTACAGGTGCATACTTCGGAAAAACGGCAGATGTTGTATGATAGCTTTGAAGCGAGGAAAGTTCAGTTACTCGAACAAAAAAATAAAAAGGCAGGCCAGTTGCAGCAGGCAGCTGAGCGTATCATCACAGGAGTAAAAAATAAAGCCAAGAATTTAGAAAGCGAATCGGAGATCAATGCCTTCTTCTCATCAGACCTGATGGTAGACCGGGCAAGGCAGATGGCGGAGGAGCTGGCTGCGATGGAAGATGCTACGAAAAGTGAAGAAATATTGCAGCAATTGCTGGTGGTACAGCAGGAAGCTATTCGTAATCTGAAAGACAGGAAGGAACTGTATGTTGATGGGACGCAAATACTGGCAATGGGTAGGCACCGGTTCGCCATTCAGTCGCAGAACGTGGCCCTGACGCTGACGACCCGGGACGGTGTGTATAATTATCATATAACGGGTACTTCCTATTTTGAGCCCGTTCATCACCCGGAGCTGGAAACGCTGAAAGCGGTGATGGACCAGGAGTATGTATCTGAAAGCAAAATGGTTCCACGGGCGGTGTACCTGGCCTGGCGTATGTTGCAGCAATATACTGCTGATGTTAATCCTGCTGCGGCCGAACTGGAGCACCAGGTAAATGCCTACCTCACAGCTCATCCGTCTGAAGGTTATGTAAAAGGGGTACATGATAAGGATGCCTTGTTATTGGCAACGCATTGGCTGCAGTTAAGAACAGGCCTGGGTATATTGAGCTACCTGCCTGAAGAGCGGGCACTCGCGCATATGTTCTGGCATTACCTGCCGGCAGCAGAAAAAGAAGATCTCACCCGTAAGATTACGGCGGTGAAATTTTTAAAAACACATTATAGTCAGCAAAAAGAGATTGAGCTCTTCATAAAGGAGGCGGCACAAGGAATAGCTGCTTTTATTCAAAAAGAATTTTCTTATATCGATTTGGATGTGCAGGCTGCGGCAGCTTACTTATACGGAAGCCCGGCGGGTGTTACAATGGTTTCGCATGCCGACAATGATATATTCATTGCGTTTAAAAAACACCTGAAAGCCGATTTTATAGATAAGAAATACCAGGAGTATATGCAGGAGCTGAAAGATAAGCCTGCCATGCTCTGGGCCCTGGTAGAAAGCTGGTTATACCGGTTCGCGGTAAAAGCGCAGATCGATATTCCTTCGGATTTGATGATGGAGCTGACAGCTATGTTGATCACCGAAAGCAATACCCGTATTGAAACTGACGATGACCATCATGTGATCGAAATTACAGGTCTTCAATCGGTGCAACAGGATGGTAATGTATTTGTGCTCGATCATTATCATTGGGTGAGATTACTGAAAGATCATGACGCACATATTGTTCCACAGTTTTTGCGTTTACAGCAACTCAAGAAAGAGTTGTTGTTACAAAAGAGTAGGCAACTGAACCTGGAGAATTTCAAAACAGAAGTACTAACTTCTTTTGTAAGGAATCAATTGATTAACCAGGTATATTTTCCGTTGATCGGTGCCAATTTTTCAAAACAGATAGGAGAGTCTGGCGATGCCAAGCGAAGTGACAGAAGTGGCTTGTTGTTGTTGGTGTCTCCGCCAGGTTATGGAAAAACAACGTTGATGGAATATATAGCCGACAGGCTGGGACTGGTATTTATTAAGATCAATGGTCCTTCTTTGGGGCATACTATTACTTCAGTAGATCCCGGGGAGGCAAAGGATGCGGCTGCTAAAAGTGAGTTGCGCAAACTGAACCTTGCTTTGGAGATGGGCGATAATGTTATGTTGTACATCGATGATATCCAGCATTGCAATACAGAGTTCCTGCAGAAATTCATTTCATTGGCAGACGGCCAGCGTCGCATGGATGGCGTGTTTAATAATGAGCCTAAAACCTATGATTTACGAGGCAAACGATTTGCTTTAGTAATGGCCGGTAACCCTTACACAGAGTCGGGTGAGATATTTAAGATCCCAGACATGCTCTCCAACAGGGCCGATATCTATAACCTGGGTGATATGACTTCGGTAAACAAACCCCAGTTTGAAATGAGTATGCTGGAAAATGCTTTGATGGCGAATACGCATTTGCGAAAATTGTCTCAAAGTGGTATGGAAAACCTGTATAAATTAGTAGCTTATGTGCAGGATCCTGAACGGAATCTGCCCAATTTGGATGGTAATTTTACAGCCTCTGAAATACAGGATTTTATACAGGTGGTAAAGCATGCATTGCAGGTAAGAGCTACCGTATTAAAAGTAAATGAAACCTATATACAATCCGCCGGGATAATGGATACGTTCAGAGAAGAGCCGCCGTTTAAATTACAGGGTTCTTATCGTAATATGAATAAGATATTGTCATCTATCATTCCTATTATGACCGAAGGCGAAGTGACCGAACTGGTGTCAACCCATTATAAGAACGAGTCGCAAACGCTTACTAAAGATGCGGAAGCCAATTTATTAAAACTGAAAGAGATTATGGGGCTCCTTACTGAAGAGGAGCGCAGTCGCTGGGAGGATATTAAGAAAGAGTTTAAAAAGTATCGCATGCTGAAGGGCCTGGGCGACCAGGATAAGTTCTCGCAGATCATAGCACAAATGAACCAGTTTGTAGATGGGCTGGAGGGAATAAAAGAAGTGCTTCGGGGAAAAACATGAGTATAAATTAGTAGCGATTATATACAACAGCAGGCATGGGACATATCAAAGCATATTACGAGCAGATCGTCAAACTACAGGAAACGGAATGGGAGTTTATTGCTGCTCATTTTGAGAAGAAGGTCTTTGCAAAGAACGAGATTATTATACAACAAGGTGAAACGGAAAAATATCTTTCATTTGTTGAAACAGGTATTGTCCGGTTTTACATTCCCGGTGATGAAAATGAGCTGACTTTTAATTTCAGCTTTGATAAAGGGTTTACCTGTGCCTATGATTCTTTCCTTACTCAAACACCATCTGAGTATGCATTGCAGGCATTAACTAAAACTATTGCCTGGCAGATATCTTACGACAATCTGCAAAAAGTATATGCGGAAACCAAAGTGGGTAACTATTTAGGGCGCTTGGCTTCCGAAAAACTCTTCCTGGCAAAAAGCCGGCGGGAATTATCTTTATTGAAATACAACGCCAAAGAGCGGTATTAAATCTTTTCAGCGAGCAGCCTCGTATCCTGCAGCTTATTCCTTTAAAATTTATTGCCTCCTACATAGGAGTAACGCCGCAGGGCCTGAGCCGTATCAGAAGGCAAATTACTTAACATAGGTTCATTGCCGGCCTCAATCATTCTTTAGACCTTTGAAAAAATTAAAAGAGTGATACAACACATTTTCGCTTACGGGCATAGTATATTGAGACAGAACTGTGAGAAGATTAAAAAAGATTATCCCGGATTAGATAAGCTCATTGCTGATATATGGGAGACAATGGGAAATGCCAGTGGTTGCGGGTTAGCAGCACCACAAATCGGTTTGCCTGTAAGGCTTTTTGTAGTGGATAGTAAAACAACCTTTGAGCATACCAAAGAGGCGGAAAAGGAAATGTATTTTGAAAAGGATGACAAGGGGATAGTGGAAACGTTTATCAACGCAAGAATCATAGAACGGACCGGGCATCTATGGGAAGATGAAGAAGGATGCTTAAGTATTCCGGGTTTGCTGCAACATGTAAAAAGGCACTGGATCATTACCATCGAATATTACGATCAGTATTTTGAACGGCGGGAGCAGACATTTAGCGGCGTGACTGCGAGGATGATACAGCATGAGTACGATCATATAAAGGGAATCTTATACCTCGATCATTTGAAGCCGTTAACTAAAAAGCTGATGGAAACGAAGCTTAAAAAAATCATGAAAGGTCAGGTTGCGGTAAAATACCCGATGAAGTTTGTCTGACATCTTAATTGCCGATTCTTTAAAACAAGATGATCCTATATATGTCACTTCACCGGTTGTTATTAACTTTGTACTGAATTCGATCGGACAAGGCCGACAGTTTAAAATTAGTCCGAGCCTTTATAATAAATTCAAAACTTTAAAAAAACAGAACTGACTACTATGGATCAAAAAAAACTGGAGGAATTAACAGACGAGGAATTATTACAGGCAGCTAAAAAAATGAAATCTGAGGCGGCCATCAATGCAGGTTTCATTGGTTTCTTAATAGGCATTGTTTTTTACAGCGTTATGAAAAATGGCTTTGGCTTCTTTTTATTGATACCGTTGTTTCTCATATATAAATTGATCAATAATAAACCAAAATATAATAAACAAGAGGTGGAACAGCTTTTAAAAGAGCGGAATTTGAAATAAGCGTTACGATTTGTCATCTGATAACAATATAGGTTACTGTTAGTTTATTTAACATCACCTGTCCCCAACGCATTTTAAGATACCTATTACGCCAATTGCTACTTTGTAATTTTATGAGAAAACAGCTTGTAATTATATTGCTATTGATTTTCACCCAACCTATTTATGGCCAAAAGGATAATTCGGAAAAAGCACCGCCATCCCGTCGAACCAAAACGGAAATAGACAACCACAATTGTATTAAAAAGAGTGTTATATCTCTAACTGAAAGGCTTGAAAAATATCCGTTTAATGTTGCATCCCGAATCGTGTTTGGTTCTTTTGAGCACGGGACCTATTTATTGAGTGGTCACATGGAAGAGCAGGACAATAAGCCTGTAGGCAACGATTCCATTATTTATTCAAAGCTTAAGGAGGTCAAAACGGTAACTCGTTTCCAGATAGATCAACTCACCGATCTTTTTTATAATTATGGATATAAAGGTCCCCTTTCCAGTTTTAGCGAAGCAGGCTGTTATATGCCGAGAAATGCTGTTCTTTTTTTGGATGAGAGAGGTAAAATTGTAGAGATAATTGAGATATGTTTTGAATGCGGAAAAATGTACGCAAGTTCTGATAAGATGTCTTTTGGAGAAATGTGTGATCAGAAAATGGAAATGCTATTCAATTTGTTTAGAAAAGCGGGAATAACATACGGGATAACTAAAGGAAGGCTTTTGGAAAATGACAAGTGATATAACTGCTAACGAAATTTCAAAACTGAAACTATGACAGAATGGAGACCCATATCGCTATTGGAACTTTACGACCAGATTTATAAAACGGAAAAGGATCTGAACGGAGATCTTAGGAATTTTTGGCAATTAATTAAAATTGATCCGGTAAAATGGACAGAGCCTCAGTATGGCACTCTGGGCGGTGGCTTTTGGGTGGTTGCCATATGCGGAACCAAAGTTATCTGGTATAACGATATTGAAGATGGGTTTAACATATCCGATTACAAGGTTTATGGAGAAATTGATGGATATTTTTGTAACCAGGATGAATTGATTGGGCTGTAACAAGATTATTTGATCTGGTAAAATTTGGCGGTGACATAATTGGGCAAGGAGGCCCGCCAGTAAATCTGCATTAGATGAACACGCCACAAATAAACAGGTATCATACGGGTTCTAAACGATTGTTAGCAGCAATTATTGATGGAATAATCTTTGCGCCGTTGTTTTTTTTGGAAGAATGGATTGTTAAAAACACAACCCATCAAACAATAGTAGTTGCTTGCACCATTCTAATTGCTTTGTTGCCTTTAATCTATTCCATTTTTTTCCATTATAAGTATGGACAAACACCTGGGAAATGGATTGCCAGGGTAAAAGTGTTGGATCTGTCAGAAACAAGGCTTTTAACATTGAAGCAGTCTGTTTTTCGGGATAACTTCTGTTTAGCTATAGAGGTAGTTGGGATGTTTTATTTTTTGTTTCAGACTAATAAGTCTGATTATTTACAAAATGGTTATGATGACTTTGCATCTCAGCCAATTATCTGGTGGACAATTATAGAACTGGTAACGATGCTAACCAATAAAAAGAGACGGGCAGTCCACGATTTAATGGCAGGGTCAGTTGTTGTAAGAACATAAATGCGCTGTTGTGTGTAAGCGAAGCCACGAAGAAAATACATGAGGT
>JBQGCI010000163.1:0-3325 GCA_052038405.1 Acinetobacter pittii | reverse complement strand
CCTATAGCCCAATGACGTAGACCGTTCATTAGTGCTGGAAGGGTTTTGCACCAAGCCGTGAAATGCATTTAAGTTTAAAACTACCGCAGGGTCAATAGGTGATCCCATGTAACTGCCATTGTCTAGAATTTCCTTTGCTATGGCATTGTTTGCCGCCGCCTTTGCACAATCGGGGTCTGTGGGAGTAGTGGTGCCGCCGCCCTGTCCACCTGGTGGAAATGGCGGCGGGGGCGGTGTGCCCGGCCCGCCTCCTGGCGGTCCTGTAGGCGCTGTGTTTGGAGTAGTATCCTTACATTGCTGATAAGATACCGTATACGGTTGTGATGCACAGGTGGCATGCTGGTTCGCCTCATGGGCCGGCGTTGCATACCAACAATAGGTTTGGTAGCTGGTTGAGGTTTTTGTTTCACAAACTTCGTCTGTAACTGACCGTCGTACGGTGTTCGAACCAGTCGCAATCTTTCGTTGCGTCGCACTCGCCCGCATTGACATTATTTGCTGTGGGCTAAGCGATCTCCTTACCATAGCCCTAGGATTAGTCAAGTCGTCATTACTTTGCCACACATTGCCTTCTCTACCATCGAGTAACTGATAGGTTTGGATGGTGGCAATATCGTCCATACCCCCGGACAGATTCATTTGTATAGACCCAAATAAGGTAGTACGTACGGCACCTTCGTAAGATTCCCCCTTCCGGCGCAACACCAGGTTAAAAGTTGTGCGTGCGGCGACGCCAGTTCCGGTTACTTCATAGTCGCCGTTAAAAGTAATAGGGACATCAAGGTAGTCGTTTGACTGCCAGGTATATTTCATCGCCTGTTCCCAACTTTTTGAATTTGCATAACGCATTCTTTAATTTGCTCATGGTAATTTTGAAAAAGCATAAAGCTTTGCTTTAACTCAAAAACATGTTCTTCTTTCCATACTCCCTGTAACGATTTAATAATCAATTCTCGTTTATCTGTCCTTATTCTACCGTCGCAACAAGCTGCCAATCTTATCGCATCGCGCTCCCCATTCAATATGGCTCTTATAATATCCTGCCCGCTTTTGCCCATGATATCTGCTATTATATGTTGTAACTTAATATTCATTTGCTCTAGTGCCTTATGCATCATCCTGATGTGTGTAGCTGCCATTTCTATCAAATTTTTTCTATGCCGCATATAAGTCCTAAGCTTGCGGGTAAAGCTGTCGGGTTGAAAGCTTGCACTTAATAAACCCGCAACTGTGTAGCTGTCGAATCCACTCTGCATCACTAACATCAGTTTTTTTACCCCGTACATTTTTCACATGTTTGGCGTTCACTAAAACAACTTCAAAGCCAGCATCCTCCAACATCAAAAACAGACTTATCCAATAAATACCAGTAGCTTCCATAGCAACTGTATTGACTCCACACTCCTTAAGCCAATCAGCTATCGACGTTAGATCGTCTGTAAAGCAACCAAAGCATCTTACCGGATTCTCAACTAGTCCAGGATTGACAGCCACATAGTACTCTTTACTAGCTATGTCAATCCCGGCTGCATTTGGATAGATAATAGGAAACGATTTGCTTGCTTTTCTTTCATGATTAATACTTTTAAAATGAAAAAAAGCAGCATTTTAAGTTCTTCGTATTGATTATATAAGCTCTTAAACGGGGTTGCTAAAGCACCACCAAAACGGATTATCTTTCAAAGAACATTACCAAACTTGACAAGGGGCTCTAAGCACCGTTCAAAAAGACGGTCTTGCTAAAATGCCGCTGGTATAAAGTTACTTCACCGGATTTAGAGGCCAGCCTGTTAATGTACTTGACACAAAAAAGTAACAAAAAAAGTCAAGCCCGCCCGGATGACCGGTCGGACGGGGCTGTGAAAAAATTTGCTAAAAACAATCTTGCAAGCCTAAACCCGCCAAACTCGCTCCGCAGACCCAAATAAATTAATGTGATGCTACGGGCTCAAACAGTGGCGGCTTCTTAACGGCTTTCGTCGATTGTTTTCTTAACGCAATTTTTTCAAGGCCGGTTGGCATTTCGATGGAGGTTCTGCATGCTTCGGCTAGAACGATCGCCATTTCGCTTGATTTTCCTTTTCGCTTGCAAGGCGGACATTACGATCCTATTCAGTATTTCGTTTGACCGGAGACTGATAGCGTTTTAATCTCTGACATTGATGAGAAGGTATTTGAGTTGAACCTTATTGGAGCCTCATAGCTTCAATCGTTCTTGTCAGATATTTAGGAAATTTTGACTTCGTATATCTTTCATAGGAGAAACTTTTACTAAGTCTTGAATTTTCAATTTTCCATCCGTAGTCTGCTACTAATTCGAGAGCTTCTTCTGCAGAAATGGTACTTTTGTTGAAGTAATGTTGAATGTTATCAAAATCCCACTCTTCGCCATATTTTCTACTAACAGGGCAGATGTCTATAGGTTTATTGTTATAGCGTAACACTGAAAGATAAATGACAACATCGTCTGCTACAACCTTACTATCACCGAATTCCGATGTATTCGAAGCTAGGGGCAGAACTTCATTTACGACGAGTGAGGTCGGTATTATCGGTGCACTTCTATTAGATTTAACCTTTAAGTCCTGTGTAGTGTAGTTTTTATTAATGTTTTGTACAATGACTAATTTAGTTAGTGCAATTGTATCATATGGTTCTGCATCATCAGATCCATTCGCCCGCAGAATAGGACGATGGAGAGCTCGAATAACCAGAAGAACCGGCACTATAGCCTCTGGTGTGTGGTCTTACATAAGTGCCATCTTTGCGTGTATATCCTCTCACGCTGGTAGAACGTCTTTGAGCCCATACCTCACTGATTAAGATTAGAGACAAGAGTAGTAACAGTACATTTTGTGACTTCATTATATAACAAGGTTTGTTGAACAGGAGCGCATATTCCGGTTCATGTTTATTGGTATTTGAAATCAAAAATAGCAGTCTGCTATTTCATTACTTTACGGAAAACCGTATAATGAGCTAAGTATTGTAATACTCTATTTGTTCTGGATAAAACCTAGCAAATAATCCTTTATAGACGTTGTTTCTCTGGGAGTGAAAATGGGTTCGAAGTATTCTACATAGCCGATCAACTCGTTGAGGCGTAAAGTTTTTACATATTGAAACTCGTCCATGGGCTTTAAGTTGGTGAATACAATGAGGTTTTTGATGGGGATTTTTCGTTTTCCCCAGTGGTGACGGCGGAGGTTTAATTCTGCATTGATAGATTCGTTATTCAACATTCTAAACAATATATAGCTGGTACGCTTTATTTGCTGCACCGGCGAGTACAGGCTGTAATTGTTGAGTGATTTTTCGCTCCAGT
>JBQGCI010000162.1:0-10470 GCA_052038405.1 Acinetobacter pittii | reverse complement strand
GGTGAGTTATCTCTTAAGTGGTAACGTTACCCACCGGGATAGCCTGGGTGTTGAACAACTTATAAAACCCGGGGAGGTGAACTGGATGACGGCTGGTAGAGGCATATCTCATAGCGAGCGCTTTGAAGATCCGGCTGTGCTGGCAGGCGGAGCACTTGAGCTGATGCAAACATGGGTGGCGCTTCCCGAAAAGGACGAGGAAGCAAGTCCCTCGTTCATGAATTATAAGGCGGAAGAATTACCCGTGTTTACTGATAAAGGTATATGGATGCGCCTGATTGCAGGCGAAGCTTACGGATTGAATAGCAAAGTTCAAACGTCTTCGCCGTTATTTTATGTTCATGTGCAGCTGGACATAAACACGCGTTTTGGATTACCGGCGGGGCATTCTGAAAGAGGCGTATACGTTGTAAGAGGAAAGGTAGAGGTAAACGGTGTTGGCTATACCAAGGGGCAGCTACTGGTTTTTTCAATGGGCGTTGATCCGGTCATTATTGCCAAAGAGGCGTCTACTTTAATGATGCTGGGTGGAGCGTATCTGGGCAAACGTCATATCTGGTGGAACTTTGTGTCGAGCCGCAAAGAACGTATTGAGCAGGCGAAGGAAGATTGGAGACAGGGGCGCATCATATTGCCGCCCAATGACAATCATGAATTTATTCCTTTACCGGAAGATAAAGACAGGCAGGCAGCTGAACCCCCACCCAATACATTATCATAGATAAAGAATTAAACCTACAATACCAATGGAGATAGGAATAGACAGTTTTGCGTCTGCCATGTATGGAAATGATGAGTTGAACGCTGCAGATGCTATGGAGCAGTTGCTGGACCGGATCGTAGCTGCAGATGAATCAGGGCTTGGCTTTTTCGGCATTGGGGAGCACCATAAAAAAGAATTTCTCGATTCTGCGCCGGATGTTATCCTTGCAGCAGCAGCAGCCCGCACCAAACAGATCCGTCTTGGAAGCGCTGTTAAGGTCTTGAGCACCGATGATCCGGTAAGGGTGTATCAGGGTTTTGCTACGCTGGATTTAATTTCTAAAGGTAGGGCAGAGCTGGTTGTTGGCCGCGGGTCATCGGTTGAAGCCTATCCGCTATTCGGCTTCGATCTGAAAGATTATGATGCGCTTTTTACAGAAAAACTGCATTTGTTACTCCAGGTACGCGATCACGAGTTCACGACCTGGTCGGGTAAGTACCGGCCGCCGATACCCAACCGGCCTGTTTACCCGAGGGCTTTACAGGAGAAATTGCCGGTATGGCTGGGCGTGGGCGGTACACCTGAATCTTTTATAAGGGCAGGTTCCCTCGGGTTGCCTTTAATGGTTGCAGTGATCGGAGGGGAAACGGAACGTTTTCGCCCACTTGTAGATCTTTATAGGGAAGCGGGACATAAGGCAGGGTTCACCCAGGAGCAGTTGAAAGTAGGTTTGCATTCGCCCGGTTATGTGGCCGCTACCAGTGAGCAGGCGATTGCTGACTACTATCCCGGTTACGCGGAGCTGTGGACCAAATTGGGTAAGGAGCGGGGCTGGCCGCCGGTTACAAGAGCGCAATTTAATTATCTAATAGCTCCTAAAGGTTCTTTGGTGGTAGGCGGACCGGAAGAAGTGGCTGAAAAAATACTAAGGCATAGCAAAGCTTTGGGTGGTGTAGAACGGTTTGCATTTCAAATGGATAATGCCGGGCTTTCGCATCAGCAGTTGCTGCAATCTATTGAATGGATTGGTAAGAAGGTTATTCCACTCGTTCAGCAAAGGCTGTGATGATGGTACCGGGAATCAGATATTCATGTTTTGAAATTGCTTATTCACATGATTAAATAATGGTAATTAATTAGCATGGAAATAATTATAAAAGACTTGGAAGGCAAAGGGTATGCTATGGCAAGGGAGAATGGGAAAAGGGCAGGTATGATGACCTACTCTATTGCCGGGGAGGGCTTGATCATCATCGACCATACTGAGGTAGAACCTAATTTCAACGGCAAAGGGGTTGGACAGCAAATGTTGTATAAAATTGTTGATATGGCCAGGGAAAGGCAGATAAAAATAATTCCGCTTTGTCCGTTTGCCGCAGCCATGTTCAAACGGACCGGTAGTATCAAAGATGTTTTAAAAGGATAATTGTGCATGATGGAAATAATAAAAGAATATAAAAAAGGAGATTTTACAATCATCTGGAAACCGCAGTTGTGCTCGCATTCCGGTATCTGTGTACAAACACTTCCACAGGTATACAAGCCTAAACTTATTCCCTGGCTCAACCCGGACAATGCATCTATTGAAGAATTAGAACACCAGATCGCAGCCTGCCCTTCGGGAGCATTGTCGTTTAAACGTTCCTAATCGTTACTTTATACTGCTGATCTTTGAATCAGCAACCTTATAAGCGCTGAAGCAGACCTCCATTGTGTGCATATGTTAGAAGGTCGTCTGCTGCTAAACTACCGGCGCAATTGCATAACGGTGATCTTGTATCAACGCTATATAAGGACTTTTTGAAACAACAAGTTTACCAAGCATAGGTATCTTATGTGAAGCAGATATCTCCGGGTGGAGCTCCACTTTACCTGATAAAGCCGGCTATTTTTTACACAGGTTTCCACACCGGTATGCAATTTTGTATCTATACAACTATCGATAGCGTGATACAAAGGGTATAACCAGTATCTTTATACCATACCGGTTTTTGAACCGGAGTAAAGTAATCACCATTTTTAAGAATTGTTTGCGTTTTGCGTAAAAATTTAATTAACAGTCAGCTGTTTACATTATTCAGAAACCAGGCCACGCGGGCATTGAATCTGGCCTTTTTTAACAGATGTTTGCTTGCTGCACTTTTAGTATCCATAACATGTTGCAGTTGTAAATCTTTAAAATTGCGAAAGAGCGATGAATATCATATTTCCGCTAATTTAAAGCTGGGCTATCAAACCGGGATCCATTATTTTATGGTGGGCAAACAAAAGATCCGGTGTTTAACCACGGGTAACCCGGATGGTAAAAATCTGTTGCTGATTCATGGATCTCCTTCTTCCTTATCTTCCTGGATGCCCCTTTATTCCGATACTGCGTTTATGAATGCTTTCAAAATTACAGCGGTCGACAGGCCGGGATATGGCTATTCAAATTTTGGAAAAGTGGAAACGAGTATAGTAAAACAGGCTGAAATAATTGAAGCCATCATGGACTCCCTGCAATTAGCCACCACTATCATATTGGGCACTTCTTATGGCGGGCCCGTAGCAGCGCAGATAGCGATGCACCGCCCCCAACAGGTGGAGCATTTGATATTATTGTCGGCTTCAGTGAAGCCCGATGCCGAAAAAACATTTGGCATCAGTTACCTGATGGTAGCGCCAATTATCAGGTATATATTTCCTGCTATTTTCAGAATGTCGTCAGAAGAAAAATTTTCACATGCTACGGCGCTGGCCCAACTTAGAAACTGGGATGCTATAACATCGCCTACATCCATTATACATGGCGACCAGGATCGGCTGGTATACTTTTCGAACGCAGAATTTATAAAAGAAAAAATTCCGGCAGCAACATTGCATGTAATGAAGGGTAAAGGTCATGCACTGCTATTTAGTGAACCGGAGTACTTAAAAAAAATTCTTTGGAACGCATTGTTAAAAGACATTTCACCGACTAGGCTGCCAGCAATAGTTAAAGACAAGCCGTAAGCGGCAATCAGGCAATTGACCATACCGCCGGAGAACGCAGGCAGTAATTGCGGCATAGCCTGTGCTTATAAGCAATTATGATACTATTTAGTGCTTACTGTTTCTTCAGCAGACAGGTACTGGATAAATAGAGAGGGTGAAAGACCTGTGTAATTTTTAAAAATATTGGTAAACTTGCTGTGGGACGAGAAGCCGGCTTTTTCAGCAAGTATGCTGATCTTGTACTGTCTCCATTCGGGATGTTCTTTTAGGTTTTTGACGATATAGTTAATGCGTAGATCATTGATGTAACCGGTGAAATCCTTTTGTTTGTATTGTTTGAGTACATAAGAAAGATATTTGGAGTTTGTATTGAGGTGTGAGGAAAGAAAAGATAAAGAAATACCGGTTGACGTAAAAAGATGTTCCATCTCAAACTCCTCCAGCCTTGCCAGTATTCTTTGTAGCGTTTCTTCGGGCATAACCGGATGACTTGCCTTCTTTTTTGTTAATGACGCTGCTGTTTTTTGTTCATGATCTTTGTTAAAATCGTTGTAGGTATCCGTTGGCTCCCCCGGCGGCAGGGTGGCTGCCGAATCAGTAGTGGGAGTGCTCATGGTATTAGATGTTCTGCTGATTTCAAAATCTGCCATGAACTGACCGAACTTTCGTTTCTGGCGTCTGCGGGAAAAAAAGAAGTAGCAGGCGCTTAAAATGGTGAATAGCGTGGCGATAGCAACAGGGATATTCCCGGCTTTAATGTGACGCTGTGCTTCCCCGGTCTTTTTTTCCATTTGAATAAGGGTGCTGTCCAGGAACCGTGCACGGCTTGAGATGATTTTGTCGGTCACTGAATCCTGTTTTTGCTGCACTTTTTCTAAACTGGCAAGATCCCTCACTTTTAAATAATAGCGCTGCGAGGTTTTGAAGATTTCGCTTTTCAACGCCAGGTGCTGCGATTCGGCAGCTATATTCGAGGCGCTGTCGAGGTAGAGCTTTGCTTCTGAAAGGGCATCCGTTTCAATATATATGGCCGCTATACCATTGTAGCAAAGACCTTTGACAACGTTCTGGGACATGTTTTTCATTAAGTTCAGGCTGTTTCGATAATGATGCAGTGCCCGCTTATAGTCAGTTAAATGAACGTAGTTGAGTCCTAACAACTGTTCGTTGTCGGCTGTAAGGTATTCCTGGTTCTGGGTTATAGAGTCAAAGTTCTTTTGGGATATACGGATATGCCGTATGGCTGAATGATATTTTTTGAGAGCCATATCATTATAAGCCAGCTCCTGGTGAATGAGGCCCGTTGTACTTTTAACCATCTCTGGATTATTGATCTTTATGATCATGGAAAGTGCGCGGTCGCAATACATTTTAGATTTACCGTAGAGTTGCAGCATCCTGTATTGGGTGGCCAGGAACCCGCTGATACGCACCATCCAGTTATAGTCGGAGGTTTCACTAATAATTTTATACGCTTCCTCGGCCAGTTCCGATGCTTTTGTCAGGCTTTGCTGCTGCTGGTACAAAGTGGCCGAAAGCATCAGGCTTTTAGTTTTATATAAAGGTGTGGTAGAAACAGCCAGAAGTGAATCTGCCATTTGTAACGCCAACTGCATGTTTTTGGGAGCGATTTCGAGATACACTTTGGTATACTGTTTATTATAATCGCCGGCATCCTGCGCTACGGCTTTTCCTGAAAGGATAACGCATATTGCGATAATGAGAAGATACGAAAATTCTTTCATAAGAAGAATGGAATTGGCAACTTGGCCATCGATAATGGAACATGTTTAGAGCGTAAATGTATGAACTTTCAAGCCTGGAATACCAGTAAATGTTTAAAGTACAGGCATTTGTGTGTTCATTTTCCGGAATTTGGCAAATGGTAGCGGTCAAATGGATTGCCAGGGTAACAATCTTTCCCGTTTAAACGGCAGCCTCACAGGTACTTTACTTCCCTAGTTGTTTTTTATACTATCTGTTTTCCTGAATATGGCCATACAAGTGCTTTTTTCAAATAGCTGAGCGCTCTAATTTCGCCCGCTCTGTCGAAATAATTTGCTGTATCCGATGGAGCGTATTACCTAACTATGTCAGGCAAAAAGGCTGGATAAAGCGTCGACGGAAACAGGATGGGCATTTAATCAAATTCTAAACAATAAAATTACCTTCAATGAGAATTAAATTTCTGGCGCTGATGGCCTTGCTGTGCGGATTTCAGTCCAAAGCACAAAACCCAACACCTGTAAATTGTGTGGATGGCCTTGCGTATATACTAACCAATGGGGAAGGGGGGCCAAGCCTGTATTCCATGACGCTTTCAGCCACGTCTCCAACGCTCGTGGGATCTTTGGGTACTACGGCTTTTAATGCCATTGGCTATAATGCTGCCGATAACTTTATGTACGCCATCAATCAGGCGGGCGAGGTTTACCGAATCGGGGCCAATAGCTCCCGTTCGGCTGTCTCTGTATCAGATCCTGATAACCTGTTAGGGCCGGGTTACACTGCCGGCGATATTTCAGCTACCGGCGTATACTATATTTACAGTAATGCAGTACAACGGTTTGTATCCATTGACCTCGCCTCCGGTACGCCCATTGCCAATCTTGTCAATTATACTGTTGCTGCGGGGCAAACATTAACAGGAACTATCGACGACTTTGTTTTCCATCCGGCAGACGGCAATATTTACGGGGTTACCAGCACCCGCCAGTTGTTTATATTTGATGTTACCTCAAACGTGCTTACGATCAAAGGGAATGTAAGCGGCGCGCTTACGTCCAGCGGAACAAAAGGAACTGCATTTATGGATGCCGCCGGAAATATGTACGTGGGGCAAAATAGCAACGGCACCCTATACCGGATCGGTAATCCTGCTGCCGGCAGCTCCTGGACTTCTACCTCATTTTCAACAGCGCTTGCCAGCCTCGATGGCCAGCCTTTCGACGGGGCGCGTTGTGCCAGTGTTGTGCCTCCGGCCGCTAATAGTGACGAAAGAGAGTTGACGGAATTTGCACCGGTAACCCTTGATGTGGTTAATAGCAATGCTCCGGGCATGGGCAAAGACGGGCAGGGAACATACCCGCTTAATGTTGCTTCAGTGGTTATCTATCCATCGGAGAACGGAGCTGCAGCGGTGTCTAATACCATCGAGCTTACCGGTAAGGGAACTTTTACCTTGAATCCGGCCACCGGTGTCATTACTTTTACCCCTGCATATGGATTTTCGGGTGAAGCTGTTATCTGGTATACGGTTGAGGATACCAATGGTAATATATCCAACAGGGCATCTGTCAGAACTTTTGTAGCGGATGGCACCGTATTACCTGTTCGCTTTGGTTCGTTTTCGGCAACCTTAACACAGGGGCATTTACAGGTAGACTGGACCACGGTTTCGGAAACCGAAAACAGCCACTTTGAAGTTGAAGTGTCTGCAGACGGAGATCATTTTAAGCGGGTGGGTACAATGAAAAGCCAGGCAGTAAATGGTAACTCAGATGCTGCATTACACTACCAGTTTAGCTTAGATTCTAGTCAAACAGCTGCATTGTTGGGGGTGTCTCTTTCATTATCGGTTCTTGCATTGGCTACAGGTAGAAGCCGTAAAAGAAAATGGGCGGCATCTGCTCTTATCGCTATAATGGCTACAGGCTATCTTTCATGTTCAAAACAAGATCGTACTACCATCACAGGTAAAGAATCCCTGTTCGTACGTCTCAAGCAAGTAGATAAAGACGGAAAATATACTTACAGCAAGGTCATCCGGGCTGTAGTAAAGTAGTCAGCCGTTTGCCAGCCTCAAAGCCGTCTCAGGAAATGGAGACGGGTTTTTTGGTTTGCTTACACAGCCTTTTGTTTACCCATGCCAGCCATGAGTACAGTAACCATGCCGTGTAAGAGCAATGCTGCCGGTTGCACTACCATACACTACTCATCCTTGGTTCCTTACATAAGAAAAAGCTGTGCATTTTCAGGTAGCAATCAGGTGCGTGTCATTTAGCTGGCGACAACATCGTTACCAGGCCGGGCTATGACTTATTAGCTGCTGCTAATAGCATCACAGCGTAAGGCGACCGATATCATTGCCGGTTTAACACCGGTATCTTGACAATTTTTGAATGGATGAGCACCAGCAAACTTATTATTATCGCAGCAGATGATCATGTTCATAAGCTGGTTACGGGAGGATGATTCATCGTTGTTGTACCAATGTTGCTATAATGTTTGCGGCAAACGGGTTGGAAGTCCGGGAAAATAATACAGTGCGCGCCACATAGTAATTCGGTACCCAAGTCCTGTATTATTTTGGGCTAAATCAAGTTCATTTTTGCAAACAGGAATGTGACGGAATTTTTTAAAAAGCGGGACCCAATTATGTACCCGTGCGGGCATGCTCTTTGCCTCCAAGTAAAGGCTTCTGCAATCATTGGGTAGATTTGCGAATATTCAGTGACGAGGGCAGAACCGCTTTGTAGTCATCCGTGATGCTATGTTTCTTCTTCTCAATCATGGTGATCAGGGTTTCGGCGCTATGTTTTCCAATGTCGAATGCGGGCTGCGATATGGTAGTAAGTGAAGGGTTCAGGAGAGGGGCGGTTTCAAGTGTGGAAAAGGCCAATACTTTTATCTTTTCAGGGATCGCTATATTTTTTTCAGCACATACTAAAAGTGTTTGTATGGCCAGCTTTTCAACAGATGCTACAATACCATCTATGGCCGGGAACTTTTCAAGTATGGAAGCAATCTGGTCGTAGATATTTTTGTCGTTACTGCAATTAATGATAAAAGGATAAGCGGCAACTTCATTTTGAATGCTGCTGATTTCATTTGCAAATCCTGAAAACCGGTTTTGACAGATGGCCAGCGCGTCGGAAGTGGATAAAAAGACAGGGAAGCAACAACCTTTATCCAAAAGGTGGCGGGCTGCCATTTCCCCACATTCATAATCGTTGGTAACCACTTTAGGAGCCTTATAATTTTCCAGTTCCCTGTCAAAAAATACGACCGGTATGTTTTTACTTCTCAGGCTCGAAATATGAGCGGTATCCCTGGTTTCGCTTGACACAGAAATGAGCATTCCATCTACCCGGCCGTTATTACAATGGTTAATCGCTTTTTTTTCGAGCTCGAAACTTTCATGAGAAAGATAGAACAGCACATGGTAGCCCTTGGCTAATGCTACCTCCTGGATACCATTGATAGCAAGAGAAAAAAAGCTGTCTGCCACTTCCGGCAGCACCACCGCGATGGTTTTACTCTGTTGTTTACGGAGACTGCTGGCGTAAGGATTAGGGCTATAGTTGAGCTCGTTAGCAAGCGTAATAATCTTTTTCTTGGTGGCATCACTGATTTCATAACTGTCTTTTAGTGCTTTTGAAACCGTTGCTATAGAAAGCCCGAGTTGTTGCGCCAATTCCCGTATTGTGATATTACCCATGAGCCACCCTCGTTTTTCTTTATTTAATTCCGCTACAATTTTACGAAAACGGTTTCGTAAATAAAGATTTTGGAAATAATAAAAATTACAGTTAAAACATTGACTTTTGAATTCAACTTCGAAAACGATTTGCAGAACACGGATCAGTAATCAGCGAAAACGTTCCTTCTGCCATTAAGAAAACAACAAATTGCCATTTATGAACAAAGACAAGTTTGAGGCGGTACCTCTCAATAACCTCGATGAGTGGGAAGATGACCTGCTAAGACGTTACCCCGACCCGGATGCTATCGCTACTTCAAAAGCAACAGAAGCTTATCGTAATTACGAAACGCCCGCACGCGATACCGTTAAGGAGTTTTACCGGCTCAATCACAAATATCAAACATTCGGTTTCGTTCAGGAAAAGCGTAATGAATTTCTTCAATTCAATAAACGCGAAATGACCGTATGGGAAGCTTTCGATTTTTTAAACCAATTAGTTGATGACTCCGACCCGGATACCGATCTCGACCAGATGCAGCACCTGTTGCAAACTTCTGAAGCCATCCGGCGCGACGGACATCCCGACTGGATGGTGCTGGTAGGATTAATGCATGATATGGGAAAAGTGCTTTGTCTTTTCGGAGAGCCGCAGTGGGCAGTAGTAGGAGATACTTTCCCCGTGGGATGTGCTTTCTCGGACAAGGTGATTTTCCCGGAATTCTTTTCTCAGAATCCGGATAATACGAACGCGACCTATAACACACAGTACGGTGTATATGAACCTAACTGCGGTCTGAGGAGTGTTAATATGTCATGGGGACACGATGAATACGTATACCAGATGTTGAAGGATTATCTTCCCGAGGAAGGTCTTTATATGCTGCGATACCACTCATTTTATGCATGGCACCGAGAAGGCGGATACGATCACCTGCTGGATGACCACGACCGGAAAATGCTGAAATGGGTGCAGCTGTTTAACCCTTATGATTTGTATTCTAAAAATCCCGAGCCACCGGATTGGAACAAATTAAAACCTTACTACGAAGATCTTGTCGCCAAATATCTTCCTGCTACTTTAAAATTTTGAGTATACAACCTGCACTATACTGTTTTAAACCTTAATTAATTTTTTTCAAGTTTTAAAAACTGCATATGAATCAAATCTACAGGCGGTGCCCGCGCACCGGCTACCTTTTCAGTGCCCTAATGGTTATGTTCCTGGCCTTTTCAGGACTGTCAGCAATTGCGCAGCAATCGCAGATTTCAGGAAGAGTAACGGATGATAAATGAAAAGAGATTACTTCCGTTAAGGTTGCCATTAAAGTAAAAAGTATTTAAACGAGAACTAATCAAGAAGGACGTTATA
>JBQGCI010000161.1:0-2984 GCA_052038405.1 Acinetobacter pittii | reverse complement strand
AATGTTATTGCAGTAGGTAGCCCCTGCAAGGTAATCAGAAGCATTACCGATGAAGACAAAAAATATTATTTTAAGAACCTGAAATTTTAACCTTTATATCCTGTAATCATGAAAGTCAGGTTCCTTTTTATTTTGATTGTTGTTGGCGCCGGGCATTTACACTGTTTTGCCCAGGACTACAAGAAAACCGCAGCGCAGCAGTTCATGCAATATACCAACCTGATCATTAAAAAGGATTTCAGGAAGGCTGCCGATTTTATTATGGATGACTTCTATACCATTATTCCAAGAGAGCAGCTGATTAAGGCAATGGAAACTATTTTTAATATGCCTGAGTTTGATTACCAGATCGACTCCGCCAAAGTAGTAAAGGTGGGAGATGCCAGGTTAATCGACAGCGCGCATTTCCTGAAATTACAATACTCCAACATACTTCTCATGAAGTTTGGCGGCGATTCTACTTTGTCTGATGCTGCTGGTGCTGAAAATGAATTTCTGACGTTAACACTACAATCGAAATTTGGTGAGCCTAATGTTAAATATAACAAGGCATCACGCTACTACTCTATTCTTTCTATAAAAGATGTGATCGCCAGATCGGAAAATCTTACCGACTGGAAGTTCATCGTAATGGAGGAAGACAAAATACCTTTCTTAAAAAAGATCATTCCTAAAGAACTGCTTGAATAATTTTTCCGATATTTCCGGAAAGAAATGAACGAATGATTGTCGACGCGCATCCAAACGACGCACCTGCCGGTAAAAAAAAATTTTACCAGGTATTATATATCCAGGTTTTAATAGCCATCACTATAGGTGCGCTGCTGGGCTATTTCAAACCGTCCCTCGCCGAACAGATGAAACCGTTGGGAGATGGTTTTATCGCCCTGATCAAAATGATCATCGCGCCGGTAATATTTGTAACGATTACAGTAGGTATTGCATCCATGAACGATATGAAAAAAGTAGGCCGGGTAGCGGGCAAAGCCTTCCTATATTTCATTACTTTCTCCACACTGGCGCTGATCATCGGCCTTGTCGTAAGCAATATTGTGCAGCCCGGCAAAGGGCTCAATATTAACCCCGCAACATTACAGGCTTCTTCTATTGCCCAGTATGTTAATAAAGCCCATGACAACTCACTGATTCGTTTCATATTCGATATTATTCCCAAAACCATGGTAAGTCCGCTTACCGGTGACAACATTTTACAGGTATTATTGATTGCTATTTTATTCGGCATCGGCATATCGACTACCATGCCTCATAGCAAGCCGGTGCTTGATTTTATGGAAGCCCTCGCCTACCCCGTTTTTAAAGTAGTAACTATTTTAATGAAACTGGCGCCAATCGGGGCTTTCGGAGCGATAGCCTTTACTATTGGCAAATACGGCATTTCGTCTATCGGCAATTTATTGGCACTGGTCATTACCTTTTACGCTACCTCCCTTTTATTTGTCTTCGTAGTATTGGGAGCAGTAGCCCGTTATAATGGTTTTTCTATTTTCCGTTTTTTAAAATACATAAAAGATGAACTGTTACTGGTGTTGGGTACCAGTTCTTCTGAAGCTGCATTACCCAGCCTGATGCAAAAAATGGAAAAGGCCGGCTGCGCCAAACCTATTGTGGGACTGGTAGTCCCTACCGGCTATTCATTTAACCTGGATGGCACTAATATTTACATGACTTTGGCAGCTTTGTTTATAGCACAAGCCTGCAATATCGATCTTCCACTGGAAAGCCAGATCGTATTATTGTTAGTAGCCATGTTAAGCTCCAAAGGCGCAGCGGGCGTAAGTGGGGCCGGTTTTATTACTTTAGCCGCGACCCTGGCTGTAGTTCCCGAGGTGCCCATTGCCGGTATGACCTTAATATTAGGCATCGATCGCTTTATGAGCGAATGCCGGGCGCTAACCAACATGGTAGGCAATGCGGTAGCTACAGTAGTCATAGCCCGTTGGGAAAAGCAGTTAGACGAGGAACAATTAAAAGCAGTGCTGCACGAAAAATCAAATGCCTGATAACAGTAGCAAATATTGACAGCTCCTGTCTGACTTCATTTGAACAAACTCACTTTCAAAACACCTGCCATGTTCTACCGCTTATTTTTGCTGCCGGATGCCGTGAATACTTACCCCATGAGCCCGGGAACATTTAAAGCCGGTACCGGAGCCAGGAGTATAAAGAAAAAGCAAGGCGTTTACATCAGGAACAGATTTGTGAATATATCTATTTTGTAAAATGAGCGACTATTACGATGTTACTATGAAATGATAGCCGGATTAGCAAGGCCCCTAATGAAAAACCGTCAATTTGAATTTGATAAATATCAAAGTTTCGAATATACCATGGGACATAGATTTGTGTTCAGATACCGGATCTTTGATAACTGAAAAACGATCATCCTATCATAACTCTTTTAACATTACAGCTCTACCAATAAATGAAACAATACAAGGTTACATTAATTTCGATGAGTGGTGTAAGGGTGTACAACCAGAAACTTCTCGAACTGGGCCTTACGCTTCCGGGCTTTGTAGAAAGAAGCAAGGTAATCGCCAGCCTGCCCAGTCTGGGGCTGCTGACGCTGGCTTCGCATACGCCTGAAAACTGGGAAATAGCTTATAAAGAATTAGACCGTTACACAGAGCAGGATATCCAGCAAATTATTGACGAACAGCCCGACATAATTGCTTTTTCTTCGTTAACGGCAAGAATCAATGAAACATACGCTTTGGCTGCAAAATTCCGGCAATGGGGAATTAAGGTGATCATGGGTGGCTTACATGTTTCGGCCATGCCTGCAGAAGCGACGCAATTTGCCGACAGTGTGATACAGGGAGAAGGCGAATTAGCATGGCCGTTGCTACTCCGCGATTTTGAACAGGGAAAACTACAACCGTGCTATAGCTCCCTCACTAACAGCAGGTTCAGGTTTCACCTGCACCAGGCTAAAATACCCCGCTATGATTTACTCGATATCT
>JBQGCI010000160.1:0-2180 GCA_052038405.1 Acinetobacter pittii | reverse complement strand
TCTTTTTTGGGCCTGAAGGTTGTTTGGGGCAGCTATTATGGTCAGTAAGCCCAGGGCTGTAATGATTCTTTTCATCTGTTCGTATTGTTTATATTTTGTGAAACCTACAGCCCGGATCCGGCTGCCGGTAGGGATGGTTGTTTGAGCGATATCATTATTTTGATTGAGGATCTGTGGATAATGAATAGGGGAAGTCGGCGTCTTTAATACCTTTCGTTTTATTAGGCGCGCTGCTCATAGAAAAATCCAGTTTTGCTCCTTTCTGCAGATCAAAATGGCTGATCCAGTTTTTCGTGTAATTAGTGCCGTTGAACTTCAATGCGTTTACATAACGATTATCCTTATTGTTGTTGTTGGCGGTAATAACTACCTGCTTACCATTTTCGAGGGTAACCGTAATCTTATCAAATAAGGGTGATCCCAATACATACTGGTCGGTAGCCGGGCATACCGGGTAAAATCCCATAGCTGAGAATACATACCAGGCTGAAGTTTGACCATTGTCTTCATCACCGCAGTACCCATCTGGCGTAGCAAAATACAATCTGTCCATTACCTCGCGGCTCCAATACTGTGTTTTCCAGGGTTCGCCCGCATAATTGTACAGGTAGATCATATGCTGAATAGGTTGATTACCATGCGCATATTGTCCCATATTCATGATCTGCATTTCCCGGATCTCGTGTATCACACCACCATAATATGAATCATCGAAAGTAGGAGGCATAATGAAAACGGAGTCCAGCATGGTTACAAAATCTTTTTTGCCTCCCATCAATTGCATTAAGCCGTTGATGTCGTGAAATACGCTCCAGGAGTAATGCCAGCTATTGCCTTCAGTAAATGCATCACCCCACTTTTGAGGATTAAATGGTTTTTGGAACTGGCCGTCCTTATTTTTTCCACGCATGAGCTTATGTTCCGCATCAAACAGGTTTTTGTAATTGAGGCTGCGTTTTTTATACAGTTCTATCTCTTCTTTGGGGCGGTTAAGCGCCTTTGCTAATTGATAAATGGCGAAATCGTCGTAGGCATATTCTAAGGTACGCGCTGCATTTTCGTTAATCCCCGCGTCGTAAGGTACATAACCCAGCTCGTTATAATATTGTACGCCCTTACGGCCTACAGCAGTCATAGGCCCCTCGTTGTTAGCGCCATGCTGGAGGGCCTTGTATAGTGTTTGTATGTCGTAACCCCGTCCGCCTTTGATATAGGCATCCGATACTACGGAAGCGGAGTTATTACCGATCATAATATCGGCATAACCAGGGCTGCTCCATTCGGGCAGGAATCCGCCCTCTTTATAATCATTAATCAGGCCCTCCTGCATTTCTTTATTAATAGAAGGGAAGGCGAAGTTCAGGAAGGGGTAGAGTGCGCGGAAAGTATCCCAGAAACCGGTACCCGCAAACATATATCCAGGTAATACTTCGCCGGTGTAGGGACTGTAATGCATTATTTTTCCTTTGTCATCAATTTCATACAATTTATTCGGAAAGAATACCATTCTATATAAACAGGAATAGAAGGTACGCAACTGGTCTGTATTCCTGCTTTCAGCTTTAATAGTGCCCAGTGTTTTGTTCCAGGTACTGCGGCCTGCGGCTGCCACCTGGTCGAAGTTCCTGTTGCCGATTTCTTTGAGGTTGATCTCGGCTTGTTCGGGGCTTATGAAAGAAGACGCTACTTTAGCCTGTATCTTTTCACCTCGTTTGGATACCGCGAAGCCAACAATAGCCCCGCTGTTTTTTTGTTCCAGCAGTTTTAATGCTCCTCTCGTAATATCTTTGTCCACCCATGTGCCGGTGCTGGTAAAGGGCCGGTCAAACTGGATCACAAAGTAGTTTCTGAAGTTCTTCAACTTGCCCCGCGCATACTTAGTCGTATATCCAACAATTTTATTTTGTGATGGAATAATCTCCACGTAAGACTCCTTATCAAACGCATCGATTACCACAAAGGCGCTATCTGTTTTGGGGAAAGTAAAGCGAAAGTAAGCGGCTCTTTCTGTGGGTGTTATTTCGGTGGTTACGTCATGGTCTGCCAGGTAAACACTGTAATAATACGGTTTCGCCACTTCCGCCTTATGCGAGAACCAGCTGGCTCTTCCGTCCTGGTCTGCTACGGCCTTGCCAGTAACCGGCATGATGGAGAACATGCCATAGTCGTTCATCCAGGGA
>JBQGCI010000159.1:0-7371 GCA_052038405.1 Acinetobacter pittii | reverse complement strand
GTACAGAAGAAAACGAGTATGTGCGCATCATACGGTCTGCCGGGGAAAACCTGTTAAGACTGTTAAATGATATCCTCGATTTTTCAAAGCTGGAGTCGAATATGATGGTCTTTGAAGAGCATCCGGTCAGTATCGACGGTATCTTAAATTCAATTTGCGTTCTATATCTGCCCAAAGCCAAAAGTAAGGGTATCACCCTAAGTTATGAGTGTGATAGTAATGTGCCCGAAGTCGTAATCGGGGACCCGGTAAGATTAACACAGGTGATTACCAATATAGTGGGAAACGCCATTAAATTTACACCCAAGGGCAGCGTTTTGATCTTTGCCAAAATGATTGCTTCCAAAGAAAAAAGTGCTATTATAGAGTTCAGGATTAAAGATTCCGGTATCGGTATTTCGAAAGATAAACTGTCGAGGGTATTTAAGCGTTTTGAGCAGGCTGGCACAGAAACAACGAGATTGTACGGTGGCACCGGTTTGGGGCTGAGTATCGCCAAGCATATTGTTCAAAGCCAGGGCGGTGAAATTACAGTAACCAGCGAATTGGGCGTAGGTTCTATATTCAGCTTCACTATGGAATTCGCTAATTTCGATGAGGCAGAGCTGAGCAATGCCACACCGATCGAAACCGTAACGGATCTTTCGTTCCTGGATGATTTGCGAATACTGCTGGTAGAAGACAACACGCTTAATATAAAACTTGTCAACGGTATTTTCCTGGGAACCAATGTAAAGATAGATGTGGCTGAAAATGGCTTCCAGGCTATAGAGAAGGTAAAGGAAAATTTTTACGATATTGTTTTAATGGATATTGAGTTACCCGATATGAACGGGTATGATACTACTAAAATTATCAGAAAGGAGCTCCATTTGCAGCTGCCGATTATTGCGCTAACGGCCCACGTACTGGCAGGAGAAAAAGACAGGTGCCTGGAAGCAGGTATGAACGATTACCTGACCAAACCGGTTAATACCCGGCAGCTGTTTGAGAAAATAAGCGCCCTCGTTGCAAGAGATTTTAGTGTACCTATGGAGCCTGTTGTTAAGCTGGCTAGCAGCCCATCGCAGAAGCTTTTTTCAACCGATACCAGCGTGGTGGACCTGAGTTACCTGAGAGAACTTTCGGATAATAATAAAGAGTTTGAAAAGGAAGTGATAGAGCTCTTTTTATCACAAGTGCCTGGGCAGATGAAGGAGCTGGATCAGGCAATCAATGAAAGGAATTATAAAGAAATAAAAATGCTGGCTCATAAACTTAAATCGTCTACTGCGGTTACGATCGGTAAAAAGCTCATGCCGCATTTTGAGCTACTTGAAGAAAAAGCTATAAAGGACGAGCTGCCCGAAAATGCACTAAGAAGTTATCGGATCATTAAGAGTATCCTCTCTAAAGGCATAACCCAGCTGGAGCAATTGCTGGAAACTTCCTATTAATACGCTAAATGCAACAGTTATACCAGTTGCTGCGCTACCGCTTCCACCGGAAGTGCATCAGGATAAAATCCTGTTATTTTTTCAATCACTTTTTCTACCAGTATGTCGGGACAGGATGCCCCGCTGGTGATGAGTATTTTTACCGGCGCTTCCTGAGGCAGGTAGTTGGCTGTAAGTAACTCCTGGCTGGTGTGAAAGTTGAAATGAATGATCTCTTTTGAAGAGACAATTTTATCCGGGCTGTTGATATAATAGGTGGGTAGTTTTTCTTCGCAAAGTTCTACCAGGTGAGAGGTGTTGGATGAATTGTACCCGCCTACAACAATAGCCAGGTTTGCATCTGTCTGAAGCATGGCCGAAACAGAGGTCTGATTGTCGTTGGTAGCATAGCACAGGGTATCCCTGGTATCGGCAAACCGTTCTGCCAGGTTCTCCCTCGTAAGTTGATATTTTTCTACCATCACCTGTTTTAAATAATCAGCTATGGCTTGTGTGTCGCTTGCCAGCATGGTCGTTTGGTTCACCACGCCGATTCTTTCCAGATCTTTGGTTACATCAAAACCTTCGCTATACTGGTTTTTAAATTCTTCGTAAAAACCGGCAGCATCCAGCGCTCCGGTAATATACAATGCAAGCCTCTGCGTTTCCTTCATGTCTTTTACTACTACTGAAGGAGCGCCTGCGGCTGCATGTGAAAACGTAGCCCTGGTTTCTTCATGTGAAGGTTTGCCATGTATAATGATGGTATAATCTTTTTTCGCAATGGCCGCACTGCGGTTCCACACTTTTTCCACAAAGGGACAAGTGGTATTATACTTTTCAGTCGGAATGCCGATGTCATTGAGTCGGTCCTCAATGGCAAGGGTAGTTCCAAACGCGGGTATCAGCACAATGTCATCCGAAGTGAGGTTGTCGAAAGGAATGAGTTCTTTTCCATAAGTATCCTGTAAAAACTGAACACCATGCTGACTCAGATCTTCATTGACCTGCGGATTATGGATCATTTCGCTCAACAAGAAGACGCGTTTGCCCGGATTTTCCGCTACGGTTTTAAAAGCAATTTCTATTGCGTTCTCCACACCATAGCAAAAGCCAAAATGCCGGGCAAGATATATTTGTACCGGTCCGAAATTTAGCAGGGTAGGACTGAAATCTTTTTTTAGTTTGTCTTTTTCCTTCCTCCGATTTTTTATGGTAGATATGAGAGAACTCCTGTAGAAACCCGGTACTTCAAACTGCTTCATAAATACAAAGATAAACAGGAAAATCAGATAAAAGGACAGTATAAAAGCAATACTACTCAATACAAATATTTCCCTATCTTCAATTTTAAAGATTTCTTTATGAGCCAGCTCGCAATTTTAGCAATAAGCATGATGTTGTTAAGCTCTTGCAAGCTGATGCCCAAAGAGGAAAAAGATAATCAACACAATAAAACCGGTACAATGGCAACAACAAACACAGACTGGAAGCATGCAACCAATATTTACGAGGTAAATGTGCGGCAATATACGCAGGAAGGTACTTTTAACGCTTTTCTAAAAGAATTGCCCAGGTTGAAAGACATGGGCGTACAGGTTTTATGGTTCATGCCCATAACGCCAATTGCCAAAGAGAAAATGAAGGGCTCGCTGGGCAGTTACTATGCCTGTTCTGACTATACATCTGTCAATCCCGAATTCGGTACCCTTGAAGATTTTAAGAAGCTTGTAGACACCGCTCACCACCAGGGTTTTAAAGTGATTATTGACTGGGTGGCTAATCATACAGGATGGGATCATGTATGGACAAAATCTAATCCAGACTATTACCTGCATGATTCTGCTACAGGTACTTTTCATGCAGCCAGTGGAATGGATGATATTATCGAACTGGATTTTCAAAATCCCGAACTACGTAAAGCTATGATCGATGCTATGAAGTTTTGGGTGAAGGAATGTGATATTGATGGATTCAGATGTGATCTGGCATCGTGGGTGGAAGTAGATTTCTGGCAGGAAGCCAGGCCGCAGGTAGATGCATTAAAACCCCTGTTCTGGCTGGGCGAGTTCGATGAATTAGAGAGTCCGGACTATGGCAAAGTCTTCGATGCCAGCTACTCCTGGAAGTGGATGCACAAAACGAAAGACTTTTACCAGCAGCATCAGCCCCTGCATGAGTTGTTCGAACTTCTGCAGCAGTATAGCAGCATTGGCGATAGCAGTATGAGGGCCTGGTTCACTACCAACCACGACGAAAATAGCTGGAATGGCACGGAGTACGAAAAATACGGTGATATGGCTGGCGCGCTTGCGGTGTTTAGCTGTACCTGGAATGGTGTTCCGCTGATCTACAGCGGCCAGGAGCTGCCGTTAAAAGATAAACGATTGAAGTTTTTCGACAAAGACCCGATTCCATGGACCGGGAAATATGAATTGCATGATTTTTACAAAACCTTGCTGAATTTGCACGCAACCCATCCTGCATTAAGAGGAGGCGATCCGGCGGTGCATACACTGAAATTAGCTACTACCGCAAACGATAAGATTTTTGCTTACCTGCGTAAAAATAATGCCGATGAAGTACTAGTGATTTTAAACCTTTCACGAGAGGCTGCTGCATTTGATATTACCGACAGCGCACTCAACGGCTTATTTGTAGATGTATTTTCTCAAACAGCCAATGATCTCAGTTCGTCTAAAAGGTTCGACATGCAGCCATGGGAATATCTGGTATATGTGAAAAAATAATAAAAGATCGAACATCGTTAAGGGGCTGTCTCAAAGCCCTGCCAGTTTGAACCGGCCGGATAACCTCCGGGTTAGACGGGCTTGGCGGAGACTATTAGTTAGATCGTCAAATATTTCGTCGAGCTCCTTACAATCAAACCAGCTTTGGAGACAACCTCTTTATTGCTGTATGGCACCCGTACCGGAATGCCTATACAGTTGCTGATCAGCTTTGTTACCAGGCCCGTTGAACACCTTTCAACTGGTAGAAGTTATATTTTACCAAATGAGCATAAAAATCAGCGGGTTAATTTATACCCCCACCCAACGGAACGTTGCTCTGGCGGGCAAAGCGCTGATAATTTTATGCGATTCCCTGTCTGCCACAGGCAGGCATCTACCATCAGAAAATAAAAAATAAACAGATGAAAAAATGTATTGTTTTAATGACGCTTATCGTCTTTCAGGTAGGCGTTGCAGCGGCCCAGAAGATTAAGGAACATCACGTCTTAAAAATCCTGGCTATCGGTAACAGTTTTTCAGAAGATGCGCTGGAGAACTACTTGTATGACCTGGCAAAAGCCAATGATAAAAAAATTATTATTGGTAATATGTATATCGGTGGTGCGCCCATCGACCTGCATGTTAAAAACGCAGATAGCAATAAGAAAGCCTACGATTATAGAAAAATACAACTGGATGGCGAAAAAATAAGCCGGAAAAATGTTAGTATCGAAGAGGCCATTGCTGATGAAGACTGGGACTATATCAGTTTACAACAGGCCAGCCCGCTCTCGGGACAGTATGATATAATTATGAAACATTTACCTTTACTCATCAATTATGTAAAGTCAAAAGCTCCGGGCACAGCTTTAGTGTATCACCAGACATGGGCTTATCAGCAGGATTCTAAACACACGGGGTTTGCCAACTATAACCGCCAGCAAAAAATAATGTACAAACAAATCACGGATGTGTCTGAGAAGCTCAGCCGGTTGGGGTGGTTTACGTTTATTGTACCCTCTGGCACGGCTGTTCAAAATGGCAGAACCTCAAGTATTGGTGATCATTATACAAGAGATGGGTATCATCTGAATCTGGATTATGGTCGTTTTACGGCCGCCTGTACCTGGTATGAGAAGCTTTTTAAGGCAGATGTTCGCAAAAATACCTACAAGCCTAAAAAGCTTTCGGATTTGCAGGCTGAAATAGCAAAAATAGCAGCACATAAAGCAGTTAAAAATCCTTTCCGTGTGTCTAAGGTGAAACTTTAGTGGGTTTTCAATTTGCTATAAAAAATAGGCCATGGTTTAAACCACGGCCTATTTTGTTATTTATTGTTACGAAGTTCTTTTAAAATGCTCCGCCATCGGTGTCATCTCCCGACAAATTGATCTGGTAGCTGTACCTTCCGCTATACCCCGGATAAATACCCACCAATTCAATCGTACTTCCCCTGGCCTGTGACAACATCTGTGCAAACTCATCTACGTTCTTGATTTCCCGTCCGTTTACAGAAGTAATAATAAACCCTTTTTCCATACGGGTTCTTCTCAACGGACCGTCAGCCTTGATATTGGTTACTTCAACACCACCTTTTATTTTAAGCTGGGTGGCACGCTGTCCTTCAACGTTTTTCAGATCCACACCCAAGCGATCTCCAATAGCTTCAGCCGAAGTGATCTGTACGATTTTTGACTGCGCCGATAAGGTCACATCCACGGTGGTTGCTTTTCCTGCCCGTACATAGGTGAGTTTTACTTTATCGCCAGGTTGCGCACTGGCAATGGCTCCGCTGATCTCCAATCCTGAAACAATATCTCTGCCATTAACTTTAGTGATGATATCGCCCTTTTTGATGCCTGCTTTACCGGCGCCTCCGTCAGGATCTGTTCCCAATACGTAAACGCCATCCTGCAGTCCTGCTCTTTTCAGGTATTCTTCATTTTGAGCCGATTGGGGCGCGTAAGTGATACCGAGGTAGCCACGCTTTACATCCCCGAATTTCACAATATCGTTTACTATTTTCCTCACAATAGTAGAAGGTATTGCAAAAGAATAACCAGCATAAGTGCCGCCCGGTGCCAGAATAGCTGAGTTAATACCAATCAGTTCTCCATTTGTGTTAATTAAAGCACCACCGCTGTTCCCTGAATTTACAGCAGCATCGGTTTGGATGAATGATTCTACGGGCGACTGGCTCTGCTGGCTGTTAATGCCAATGCTTCTTCCTTTTGCACTGATGATACCAGCTGTTACGGTGGCTTCCAGATTAAAAGGGTAACCCACGGCTAATACCCACTGACCTAATTGCAGGTTGTCAGAATTACCATAAATCAGGTAGGGCAGGCTTGTAGCTTCTATTTTCAAAACTGCCAGATCGGTGCTTGGATCGCGACCTACTACTTTGGCTGTATAAGTTTTTCTCCCTTCGTTTAAAGTTACTTTAATTTCCGGGGCAATTCCTTTACCATCCCTGTCAGCAATAACATGGTTGTTGGTTACAATATAGCCATCCTGGCTGATGATAACACCGCTGCCTGAAGCTCTCTGCTCCGGAATGATCTGTGGTCCCATACCCCCGCCAAAGAAATCTCCGAAGAAATCTTCAAACGGATCCCTGCCACGGCTATTGGGAAGGTCGTTGGTTACTTGTTTTGCAGGTATTTTTGTTTTGATATGCACTACAGCGGGAACGGCCGACTGGGAAGCCTTGGTAAAATCGGTAGGCTCTGCCGCGTTTCCTTTATTGTCGAAAAAACTGGCGTAATTAACAGGTAACTTGCCATCAACCGGAAGTCCTAATCCTGCCGAGGTCGTCCTGAAAAATTTACCATAGATGTAAACTCCGGCAAAAGCTGATAGTACGCTAACTACTACTACCAGTACTAACTGTTTAACTTTCATACTCTTGTTCACTTTTTTAATGAGTTATTCAAAAACTATTCCTATTCCTTCACAAAATAACAAATTGTCAGATGTATTTCTTTTTGACAGGTCCGAGTTTAACAAAGTTTTACTAAAGTCTTCGTACTTCGTGAATTGTTGTTTTGGACGTTGAATGATAAGCTTTTATTTCGCCTGCTTCATCAATTATATGTTAAGGTCTAAAACGCTATCCCAGGCTTGCCAGCCATTGCATCGTGTCCACTCCATCGGCATAATCGGTTAATGATGGTTGCTGGGCAAGGCCGAAAGGCATAAAGCCATTACCGACCACGCATTGC